>NZ_JBHYDW010000046.1:0-27144 GCF_051860475.1 Elioraea sp.
AACCGTAGCGAGTAAGCTGCTGTACCAGTTTTGCCTCTAGTGCTTCGTTGAATCCCAACTCTCTTTTCCTTTTCTCAACGGCATCCCGGATCGGAGCATGCCGGTCGGGTGGGGGGGGAATGGAAACATCGCTACCTCCGATCCAAAAAATTTCTCCCTTGGCGCTTAAATCAAATGCGGCCGACAAGTTCAAGTGGTTTGGAGGGCATCTCGAAGCGCCGTCGGAACGTTGGTCTGGCAGTTGCTGCGGGCCGTGATTATGGGATGGCCAGCCCCTCGGCACCCCCGTGATCGAATGCCGCCCCTTCCCCCACCATCCCCCCGCTCACGCCACCATGAGGGAACCTCCCCGGCCCCCGCCGGTTAGCGACGTGCAGCCCATCGGCTTCGCAAGGAGGACCAGCATGCAACGCCCTCAGACAACGCTGCGCACCGCCGCCGTGGCCCTGTTCACGGTCGCGAGCGGTGCGGGTCTCGCCCAGGCACCGGCAACGCCCGGCCAGACGCCACCCGCGGCCAGCGCGCCCCAGCAGCAGATGGAGACCACCTATCTCGTCAGCCGTCTCCACGGCGCCGACGTGTACAGCCTGAACGGGTCCCGGAAGATCGCCGACCTCGAGGACATCGTCGTGACCGAGCGGGGGCAGGTCGTCGCCCTGATCCTGTCCCAGCGCGGCGCTGCCGGCGCGGGCGCGCGGCACGTGGCCGTGAACCCGGCCTATTTCAGGCTGCGGCCGATCTCGGCCAACGAGGTGCGGGTGGAGACGAACCTGACCGCGGATCAGCTCCAGGACGTGCCGCCGTTCGACTACCCGGCGCGCAGGCGCTGACGCCGCGCCCGATCCGGGCGCTCGCCTGATCGGCTGACGAGGCCCGCCTGGACACGCTGGAGCCGTTCCCGGCAGCCCGGAGGCGGTTCCAGTGCTGCGCCCCGGTCGCGCTAGCCCGCTCGCAGCGACAGCGCCACGCTGACCGGCCGGTGGTCCGACGCCGCGTCCTTGCCGAACGCCGCCTCGGTCTCCTCGTGCGCCAGGTGCTCGACCAGGCCCGCGCCGGCAGGCACGCGCAGCGGGCTCGTGCCGCCGCCGGCCAGCGCCTGGGTGAACAGGATGTGGTCGAGCAGGATGTTCTGGTCGCGGTCGGGGTCGATCGCGTCGCGGAACCGCACCGTCCAGCGCAGGTGCTGCGGCCGGTCGAACAGCGCGTGGTTCAGGAACTGCCGCGCGAAGAACACGTCGCCCTGCAAATTCGAGATCAGGTCGTGCAGCAGGTACTCGCGCTCCATCAGCTCCTTGCCCGGCCCGTCATTGAGATCGCCCAGCACCAGGATCGAGGGGTCGGCCGTCTGGCTGAAGCGGTGGTCGATATAGGCGCGCACGTTCAGCGCCTCGGAGCTGAGCTTGACCCGCGCGGCATGGGCGTTGGCGAGATAGGACGCGACCTTCGGCTCCTTGGCGTAGTCGTCGAAGCTCTCGCCGGCGCGGCGCATGCGCGGCGTGCCGCTGGTGAACTTGCTCTTGAGGTGCGCGCCGATGATCTCGATCCGCACCCCCTCGATCGTCAGCAGCAGCGTCTGGGGATGGCGGTGGAAGAAGTGCGGGCTGCGCTCGGCCACCGGCACGTCCGGCACACCGCCGAC
The DNA here is from genome assembly GCF_051860475.1 of Elioraea sp. NCBI lineage: Bacteria > Pseudomonadati > Pseudomonadota > Alphaproteobacteria > Acetobacterales > Elioraeaceae > Elioraea > Elioraea sp. Next base: position 1,640 of record NZ_JBHYDW010000046.1, read on the forward strand.
CGTGCGCAGGCGCGGGATCGAGACCGACCACTTCCCGTCGGGCCGGATCGAGGGCGAGCCGCGGGCGGCGAAGTCGCGCCAGACCGCGATGTCGAGCAGCGCGGGTTGCAGCCGGTCGGCCAGTTCCTTGCGGATCAGGAACCACTGCCACTGATCGCCCTTGGTGGCGTAGTCGCCGTTCCGCCGCACCAGGTCGTAGTCCGGCAGCTCGGCGCTGACCCAGGACACCATCGCTGGCTCGCCCGCCGGCGCCTCGCACAGGAACAGGATGTCGGGCGCGATCCGCCCGATCTCGTCGCGCACCGCATCGGCGTGGCGCCGGGCCTTGGCGACGGTCGGCAGCCTGCGCTGCGCGCGCATCTTGCCGGGCGTGTAGCGGCCCTCCAGCACGCCCCAGCTGTGGTCGAACCAGGCGATGTTCCAGGTGGTGAGCTTCATCATCCGCGCTCCCGAACCCGGCCGGGCCAAGAGACTGCTGATGATACCGTTAATCTATCGCATCGAACAAGGCAGACGTTCAGTCCACGCGCGTGAGTCGCGTCACCCTGGGCGGGTTCTGCTCCGACAGCACCACCACGCCGTCGCCGAGCGCCATGCCGTGCGCGCCGTTCAGCACCGGCCGGCAGCGCCCGACCAGCGCGCCCTCGCCCGAGAGCAGTGAGAGCCGCGGCACCTGATCCGTCACCCAGAGCCGCCCGGCGCCGTCCACGCTCAGGCTCATCGGCTTGTGGTGGTCGCCCCAGGAGGCGAGCCACGTCCCGTCAGCGGTGAACACCTGCACCCGGTTGTTCTCGCGATCCGCCACGGCGACGCGCCCGTCGGGCAGCACGGCCACGCTGTGCGGCGTGGAGAACTCGCCCGGTCCCGTGCCCGGCCGGCCCCAGTTCGCCAAAAGGTTCCCCGCCGCATCGAACCGGTGCACGAGCGAGTTGCCGTAGCCGTCCGCCACGTAGATCGACCCGTCCGGCCCGAACGCGACGTCGCAGGGCGCGTTGAACGGCGCGCCGGGCACGCCGCGCGTGCCGAGCCCGCCGATGCGCTGTCCCTCCATGTCGAACACCACGACCTCGTGCATGTCGCGGTCCACCACGAACACGCGCCCATCCGGGTGCACCGCGAGGAAATGCCCGTCCAGCACCGCCTCGCCCCAGGACGCGAGCCGCCTGCCCTCGGGCGAGAGCACGATCACCGCGGGCCAGACCGGATCGACGGCGGGGTCGCGCCGCAGCAGCGCCAGCACGCGCCCGTCCGGCGCCACCGCCACGTCCGACGGCACGCCCTGGCCCACCGGCACCTCGCCCCAGGGCCGCTCCACCCGGTACGTCGCCTCGCCCAGCGCAACAGTCAGCATCCGATCCCTCCCGTGTGAGCCCCGAGCGTCCCGCACCGCGGCCGATCCGGCAAGCGCGGGAAAGATCCGGAAAGGTTCGGAAATACAACGGAAACACGCGAAACGGTAAAGGTCCGCCGCGTTCCCCAATACCGGAGCCCCGCCATGACCGTGCACCAGCCCATCGGCGCGCAGATGCCCGCGCTACACCAGACCGAAGTGCCACCGTCGCCCGCGCCGATCCTCCAACTCGGCATGGCGTTCTGGGGCTCGAAGGTGCTGCTGAGCGCGGTCGAGCTCGGCCTGTTCTCGCTGCTCGCGCAAGCGCCGAGGACCGGGCGCGAGATCGAGGCAGCCCTCGGCCTCGCCCCGCGCGGCACCTTCGACTTCCTCGACACGCTCGTCGCGCTCGGCATGCTGGAGCGCGACGGCGCGGGCGAGGCAGCGCGCTACCGCAACACCGCCGATGCGGCGGCGTTCCTCGACCGCGCGAGCCCGCGCTATGTCGGCGGCATCCTGGAGATGGCGAATGCGCGGCTCTATCGCTTCTGGGGCGACCTGACCGAGGCGCTGAAGACGGGCCGGCCGCAGAACGAGATCAAGCACTCGGGCCGGCCGATGTTCGACGAGCTCTACGCCGAGCCCGCGCGGCTCGAGCAGTTCATGGAGGCGATGGAGGGGATCTCGCGCGGCAACTTCACCGCCTTCGCCGAGCGGTTCGACTTCGCGCCGTACCGGACGCTGGTCGATATCGGCGGTACGACGGGCCTGCTTTCCTCGATCGTCGCCGCGCACCATCCGCACATCACCGCACGCTCCTGCGACCTGCCCGTGGTGCGCCCGATCGCCGAGCGCCGCATCGCCGCGCGCGGCCTCGCCGGCCGCGTGACGGCGGAGGTGGTGGACTTCCTCACCGATGAGTTCCCCAAGGCCGACGTGATCACCATGGGCATGATCCTGCACGACTGGGATCTCGCCCATAAGAAGATGCTGATCGCCAAGGCGTACCGCGCCCTGCCCGCGGGCGGCGCACTCGTTGCGATCGAGAACATCATCGACGACGACCGCCGCCGCAACGCGTTCGGCCTGCTGATGTCGCTCAACATGCTGATCGAGTTCGGCGACGCCTTCGACTTTACCGGCGCCGACTATGCCGGCTGGTGCCGCGAGGCCGGGTTCCGCCGCGTCGAGGTGATCCCGCTCGGCGGTCCGGCCAGCGCGGCAGTCGCCTACAAGTAGCCGGTCAGGCGGCGCGGGACCGCAGCCCGCGCCAGCCGCCGAGGATCGCCGCCGTCAGGGCGACGCCGACGGGCAGCAGGTGCAGCGGGGCTGACGCATTCTCGGGCGTGTAGAGCCGCGAACATCAGAACAGCGACACCGCGTCCCTCCACCGAGCTGTCGTCCCGATGGTGGATCGGGACGAACCTTGGCGCCACCCCGCATCGTTGCCACTCCGTCGCTGGCAACTCAGGCCGAGGCCGAGCCCCGCAGATCGGCTTCGAGATCCGCGAGCACGAGTGCTAGGGCCTGCGACAGGCCGGGCGCGACCACCTCGGGCGCGAGCGAGGGAAGCGGCACGCGCCGGTCGTAGTCGCCGCGGGCGATGATGCGCGGCGGCGTGCGGTCGAGGCCGAGCAGCAGCGTCTGCAGATGCAGCCGCGCGACTGGCGCCGCAGGATCGGTGCCGTCGCCGAGCGCGGCGACCAGCACGGACTCGAGTGCAAGATCGGCCCGGCCCGCACTGCCCTGGTCCAGCACCGCCGCGAACAGGCCCGACTCCAAGAGCCACTGCCGCAGCGAGTCCTGCACCATCGCCGCAGGCGCGGTGAAGAATTCGTTCCAGAAGTCGCTGTCCTGCACATTGCCGGGGCGGCGGGTGATCAGCCCGCGCCCCTCCATCCCGGGCGAGGCCGCCACACTGCGCACCACCAGCGTGCGCCCGCGTGCCGGCGCGGGCAGCGCCCCCGGCCGCCGCGCCTCCAGCACATAGAGCCTCTTCTCCGGATAGGGCCGCGACAGCGGGTTGCTGCATCCGGCGAGCAGCATCGCCGCGACCAGCGGACGCCGCCTCACTGCGCCGCTCCCGGCGGTGCCGGGGCCGGTCCGCCGGGTGGCGGCTGGCCGAACAGCACCTGGCTCGGATACCGGCGCATCTGCTCGGTCAGCGCGCGCAGGTTGTCGGCGGTCACGCGCAGGTCGCGCAGCGTCGGCCCGAAGTCGCGATCGGTATCGGCGACCAGCGCATCGATCCGTCGCACCGCCTGCTCGACCGCCGCGGTGGTCGCCGGAAGCCTTGCGAGCGCCGTACGCAGCTCCGCCGTCGCCGTTGCGGTATTCGACACGATCGCGCGCATCTCGCGTCCCTCCATGGTCTCGCGCAGCGCCGCGGCCGCGGCGCTGGTCTCGCGCGCGGTGGCCTCGAGCGAGGGCGCAATGCGCTCCGTCACCGTGCGCAGCGCGGCGACCGCATCGGCCGCCTCGACCAGGAGCCGGTAGCCCTCGCCGCCGGAGATCGTCTCGGTCAGCGCGAGCGCGAGCGCATCCAGACGGAGCACGAGCCCGCCGAAATCGACCTCGTCCAGCCGCGCGATCAGCCGCTCGGCCGCACTCTGGATCTGGGTCAGCGTCGATGGCACCGATGGGATGTACGGGGTCTGCGGCTGCCAGCCCGGCTCCATCGGAGGGAAACGCGAGCTGTCGACGAAATCTGCCTCGAGATAGACGATCCCGGTGATGCCTGGCTCGCCATGCGCATCCGGAGTCCCGCATCGACCATTTGGCGGAAGTCGCGCTGATCGGATCCGGCGACCCGCTCACGGATCAGCTCGAACCGCACGACCACAAGGCGCAAGGCGGGATCGGTCGCGAGGGTCTCGCCCACGGCCTGCGGGTACTCGGCGGCCGCCACCGAGATCTGGCGCACGCTGCCGATGGTCACGCCGCGGAACTTCACCTGCGAGCCGACCTCCAGCCCCTGAACTGTCTCGCCGAAATAGGTCTCCATCATGATCCCGGGGCGGCGCAGGGTATCGGAGCCGATCCAGACGAGCAGCGCGAGCAGCCCCGCGAACCCGCCGAGGATCGCGATCCCTATCCGGAAGAACAGACCCTTCTGCTCCATCACCCTCCGCCTCAGCCGGCCCCGGTATCGGTCCGGTGGAAGAACGCGCGCACGACCGGATGCGTACTCTCCTCCTTCAGCCGCCGCGGATCGCCCTCGGCGATCACGCCCTTGGCCTCCTTGTCCAGCATGATGACGCGATCCGCAATCGTCAGGATCGAGGCGAGCTCGTGCGTGACCACGACGAAGGTGATGCCGAGATCGCGGGCAAGCGAGACGATCAGCGCATCGAGCCCGGCGGAGGTGATCGGATCGAGCCCGGCCGAGGGTTCGTCGAGGAATACCAGCGGCGGGTCGAGCGCGATCGCGCGCGCGATCGCCGCCCGCTTGATCATCCCTCCCGAGAGCTGCGAGGGCATCCTGAGCGCCGCGTCGGCAAGCCCGACGAGGCCGAGCTTGATGCGTGCGATCCGCTCGATCGCGTCCTCCGGAAGCGACGTGAAGCTCGCCATCGGCAGGGCCACGTTCGTCAGCACCGTCATCGAACCGAACAGGGCGCCAAGCTGGAACATCACGCCGAAGCGTTGCTTCAGCCGCCGGCGCGCCTCGCCGCGCACCGCGACGATGTCCTCGCCGAGGATCGTGATCGTTCCCTCGCTGGGCGGGCGCAGTCCGATCATCAGCTTGAGCAGCGTCGACTTGCCGCAGCCGGAGCCGCCGAGGATCACGAAGACCTCGCCGCGCCGGACCTCGAAGCTCACGCCCTGGAACACCGTGTTGGCGCCGAAGCGCATCGCCACGTCGCGCACCAAGGCCGCGAGGCCGTTTGCCTCCGGCATCGTTGCAGGTTCAGGTCCGGTCACCATCCCATCAGGTAGAACAGCACGGCGAAGATGCCGTCGAGCACGACGATGGCGACGATCCCGCCCACCACAGCGGCGGTTGCGGCCTCGCCGACGGCGCGCGGGCCGACGCCGGTGCTCATGCCGCGCGAGCAGCCGATTCCCGCCACCACGGCGCCGAACACAAGGCCTTTGATCAGCCCGCCGAGGACGTCGGCGGGGCTGGTCCACGTCACGACCTGGATCGAGATCGCCGCCCAGGGAAAGCCGAGCGACATCATGACCGTGGCCATGCCGGCCACCGCGGAGAGGTTCATTGCGATGATCAGCACCGGCATCATCGTGATCGCGGCAATCAGCCGAGGCATCACCAGGAAGCGGATAGGGTCCAGCCCCATCGTGGTCAGGGCGTCGATCTCCTCGTTCACCTTCATCGTGCCGATCTCGGCGGCGAATGCGCTGCCCGAGCGCGCGGCGAGGATCACGGCCGAGAGCAGCGGCCCGAGCTCGCGGAACACCGAGACGGCCACGAGGTTGGCGACGAAGATATCGGCGCCGAATTGGCGCAGCGGAATCGCCGACTGGAACGCGAGGATGAGCCCGAACAGGAAGCCGATCATGCAGATCAGCGGCAGCGCGCGGCTACCCACCTCCTCGGCCTGGTGCAGCGTGTCGGGCCAGCGCAGCGAACGCGGATTCACCGCCGTCAGTACGGCCGAGGTGGCGGTCCGCCCGAGGATCGCGATCCGGTCGCCGAGGTCCTGGACCTTGCCAACCACTGCCTCGCCGATGGCGACCGCGAGACCCGGTGGCGCGACGGGGTGCGGCGGCGGCCGCCTCGCGTAGGCCTCGCGCGCCCGATCGATCACCCTTGCCACCCCCGGCTCCGCACCGCGAAGGGTGGTGCGGGCGCCGGCGCGCTCCTCGAGCGCGAGCACCAATGCAGAGCCCGAGACGTCGCAGTAGGTGCAGCCCGAGAGGTCGATCGTCAGCGGCGTCGCCGGCGTGACCGCGGCGAGCGCCTCGTGCCATAGCGCGGCGACCGACCGCGCATCGAGCCGCCCGGACAGCGCAAGCGCGTCGTCGCGTCGGGTCAGTGTGGCCGGCGCCGTCGTGGACTCCATGCGGCGACTATACGCGATCGGGAGGGGACCGCCGGCGGCTCAATCAGGCGCCTCGGGCGCAAAGGCGATGGCGTGCTCGGGCTGCCATGCGACGGCTGCCTCGGTGCCCGGAACGAGCCGGGGATCGGCCGCGGCGATCGGCCGTTTCGCCATCACCTCCGCCCCGTCCGCCAGCGCGAGACGGACCCGGACATGATCGCCAAGATAGAGCATCTCCTGCACGCGTGCGGGGATCGCGTCCTCCGAGAGGTCGGCGGCCGGGCCGGGCACGAGCGCGATCCGCTCGGGCCGGATCGCGACCACGGCCGGCGTGCCCGTCCCGCCGCAGTCGCCCTGGGTCGCCCACAGGCCGCGTCCGCCGGCGAGCACCACCCGCACCATCCCGTCCTCCGCGTCGATCCCGGCAACCCTGCCGGCGAGGCGGTTGTTCTCGCCGATGAAGCGCGCGACGAACGCACTGGCGGGGCGTTCGTAGAGCACCGCAGGGGCGTCGACCTGTTCGACCGCCCCCCGGCGGAACACGGCGATCCGGCTGGAGAGTGTCAGTGCCTCCTCCTGGTCGCGGGTGACGTGGACGACCGTGACGCCGAGTTCGACGTGGAGATGGCGGAGTTCGCGCTGCATCTCGGCGCGCGTCTGCCTGTCGAGCGCGCTGAGCGGGTCGTCCGTCAGCAGCAGCGCGGGCTCGAACACCAGGGCCCGGGCGAGCGCGACGCGCTGCTGCTGCCCGACCGAGAGCTGCGCGGGGCGTCGCTCGCCCAGGCCCGCGAGACGGACCCTGTCGAGGGCGCGGGCGACGCGCGCGGTACGCTCGGCGCGTGGAACGCCGCGCGCCTCGAGCGGGAAGGCCATGTTCTCGGCGACCGTCATGTGCGGGAAGAGGGCGAGGGACTGGAACACCATGCCGATGCCGCGCCGGTGCGGCGGCAGCCCACCGGCATCGCGGCCGTCGAGCTCGATGCGCCCGGCGGTCGGCCGCTCGAAGCCGGCGAGCATCATCAGGGTCGTGGTCTTGCCCGAGCCCGAAGGGCCCAGCAGCGTCAGGAACTCGCCACGGGCGATCTCCAGATCGAGATGGTGGATGGCCCGAGTGCGGCCGTCATGCGACTTCTGGACGCCGACGAAGCGGACGATCGGGGCAGGGGGTGGAGACATCGGCGCGGCACGCTGCCAGCCCTCTGCCCGAGCGGCAAGCGCCGGTCAGCGCACCGTCACGTCGAGCCGCATCCGCAGATGGATGCGGCACAGCACCGTGTACCGGCCCGGGCGCGCGAACCGGATCGCGACGACCTGGCCGGGCTCCATCTCGTCGGAGTCGAAGCGGAGACCCGGCGCGTCGACATAGACGTGGTGCAGCAGGAGCCCGTCGTCGTTCAGGATGCGCAGCTCCTGGCCCCGCGCGATCGTGACCTCGCCGGGGTGGAAGGCGCGCCCCTGCTGCGAGATCACCGGGCCGGAGGCGAGCGCATCGAGCGCGACCGCGATGCAGGCGCCGCAGAACAGCGCAAGGGCGACCGCCTCCGCCAGAAGCCTCACGCGCATCATCGTGTCACGATCTCCCGGTGCATTGGCGCGAGGATCGCCAGCAGGCGGTTCTGCGTACGGAAGGGGATGCCCTGCTCGTCCATGGCGCGCTGCAGGTCCTCGACCAGCGCGTTGAAGTGGGCCGTGGTCAGGCCGAGATGGGCGTGGGCCGCATGCATGCTGCGCCGTCGCGGCTCGCACGGCCCGCCGCTCAGCACGCAGAACTGGCGCGCGATCAGTCCCTTGAGCCGCTCGATGTTGGTGTTGTCGAACGTGTCGGCGATGCGTGGATCGGCCAGGCCGAGCTCGACCATGCGGTCGACGATGCGGGTGATGCCGGCCATGCCGCCGAGCGCCTCGAACAGCGTCTGCGCGCGCGTCGACGGGGCGCTCGCGCAGAGCAGAATGATCGCCAGGATTGCGAATCGGCGCATGCCCATCGTCCTCAGAAGCCGAGCGTGAGGGAGAGATACGGTCCGCGCTGGCGCGGCCGGGTGGCGATCGATCCCGCCTCCAGCCAGGCCGCGGTGAGCGAGACGTTCTTGCTGATGAACAGGGCGACGAACATGTCGAACCAGTCATCCTCGCGCGCGAAGCCGAGATTGCTCGGCTTCATGCGGTACTCGGCGCCGATCGCGACATGCCGGCTGATCAGCCACGCACCGGAGAGCTCGATCTGGGGCCGGTGGCGATCGTTCCGGTCGCCGCCGAAACCGAGGATGCCGAGCTGGTTGGCGCGGGTGAAGCGGAGCGTGGCGTTGGCGAGGATGCTTTCGGCCAGAAACAGCTTGGTCGCGGAGACGTAGACATCGAGGTCGCTCGACCGGCGCGCGCCGATCGCGCGCAGCACCCGACCGCGGTTGTTCGACTTGAACTGCGCCCCGACCGCGACCTGCGGCCACCAGCGGTCCTGGTCGTACACGGCATCGCCGAACAGCCGCAGCTTGGCGCCGAACACGTCCACCCCGAAGGTGAACCCGCTGCCGAGACCGAGCGCGGCACCGGTGTCGCCGGTCTCGAACCGGAGATGGGCGTAGGAGAGCTCAAGCCTGCCGTAGAGCCCAACCGCGATGCCGGGGCTGTAGAGCCGGAAGTCGCGCAGGGGCACTGCGGTGACATGCGCGGTCGCGCCGATCGCGTCGCGCGTCCCGTAGCCCGCGATCAGCGCCCATGGGGCAAGGCCTCCCCCGCCCGCTCCCTCGACCTGCGTCACGCCGCTGGTGCCGAGCAGACGCCCGCTGTCGAACCAGCGATCGAACGAAGCCGCCGCCGGCGCGGCTGCGGTTGAAAGGATCACCGCCGCGACCGCCACGCTGCGTCCGATCATGCGTCTGCCCTCCGCGCTCCGATGCGGTCACCAGCCTGCGGCATGCGGGTGAATGAAGGGTAATCGTTTCGGGCGGCGCGCCGTTATCGCGACGTTAAGGGGCGGCATCGATGATCCCTGAATGCCGAGCGGCAGCCCAATCCTCCTGTCTTCGGTCGCGGCGCGGCGCGGGTGGTCGCGGGGCGCGCTGACCGGGCTCCGGATGCGGATCCTGCTTGGGTTCCTCGCTCTCGCCGTGATCGCCGGCGTGCTCGGCTATGTCGGCGTGCGGAACGTCTCGCTCACCTACGGGATTGCCGCCCGGGCCTATGACAATGCCGTCATCGCCACCAGCTATGCGCGTGCGACGCAGGCCGATTTCGCCCGGCTGGAAGCGTTGCGGCTCCAGCCCGGCACCGCGGGGCACGCCGAACGGTTCGCCGACCTCGCGGATCAGGTCGACGGGGACCTCGCCATCGTGCGCGATCGGGTCCAGTCGGCCGAGGCGCGCCAGGCCGTCGAGCGGGCGATCGGACTGGTCGGACGCTGGCGTGCGGCGGCGGATGCCGCGGAGGCGGCGCCGGAGGCCTTGTCCCGCGCCGTCCGCGATCAGATCGACCTGGTCGTGAACCACATCGCCGGCGATGCGTTCCGGGCAGAACGCGCCGCGCGCGCCCAGGTCGGCACCATTCGCGATACCGGCATCGTCGCGACTGCGCTCGGGCTGCTGCTCGGCGCTCTGGTCGCCTGGCTGCTCGGCCGGCGCATCATCGGTCCCGTGGCGGCGGCGTCCGCCGCCGCCCGCCGGATCGCTGACGGTCAGCTCGACACGGCCATCCCCGAGGCCGGACGGGACGAGCTCGGCATGCTGCTGCGCGCGATGGCGACGATGCGCGACAACATCCGCGCGATGATGGAGCGCGAGGTCGCCGCCCGCCACTCCGCCCAGGGCCGCCTGGTCGACGCGATCGAGGGCTTGCGCGAGGGCGTGGTGCTGGTGGACGGCGAGGGGCACGTCGCGATCGCCAACCGCCAGGTTGCCGTGTTCCTGCCTGCGGCGGCCAGGCTGCTTGTCCCTGGCACGCCGGCCGAGCGCCTCGCCGCCGCGACCGGGCTCGACCTTGCCGCCGAGGAGCAGGAGCTGCGGACGGCCGACGGGCGGTGGCTCCGCGTCGCGCTGAGCCCGACGCGGGAAGGCGGCGCGGTCGCCGTGCTCTCCGACATCACCGCGCTGAAGAGCCAGCAGGCGGCGCTGGAGGAGACCAATCTCCGGTTCGACGCCGCGCTCAACAACATGTCGCAGGGACTCTGCCTCTACGACTCCGAGCACCGGCTGCTGGTCGCGAACCGGCGCTTCTACGAGATCTACCGCCTCGACCCCGGGGTGGTGCGTCCCGGCATCACCTTCCGCGACCTGCTGATGCAGAGCATTGCCACCGGCAACCACAGCCCGGCGGTGACCGAAAGCCTGGTCCGCGAGCGTCTCGGCTTCGTCGCCCGGGGCGAGCCCGGCACCAGCTTCCAGGAGCTTGCCGACGGGCGCGTGATCGCGATCTCGCACGAACCGATGCCGGGCGGGCACTGGGTCGTCACCTACGAGGACATCACCGAGCGGCGGCGCGCGGAGGCGCAGATCACCTATCTCGCCCGCCACGATGGGCTGACGGGACTGGCCAACCGGCTGCAACTGCGCGAGCAGCTGGAGCAGGCGCTGGCGCAGCGGGGGCGCGACGGGCGGCTCGCGGTGTTCGCGATCGACCTCGACGGGTTCCGCGCCGTGAACGAGGCGCTCGGCCAGCCGGCCGGCGATGCCGTGCTGCGCCAGGCGGGGGAGCGGCTTGATGCTTGCGCGCGCGACAGCGACACGGTCGCGCGGCTCGGCGCGGACGAGTTCGCGGTGGTCCAGACCGGGATCGAGCGCGGCGAGGATGCCGCGGCGCTGGCGCGCCGGCTGATCGCCGTGCTCGCGAAGCCCTTCGTGGTGGACGGTCAGACGATCGAACTCGGTGCCTCGATCGGCATCGCACTCGCGCCGGAGGATGGGGCCAGCCACGACCAGCTGTTGCATCATGCCCAGCTTGCGCTCGAGCTCTGTCGGCGCGAGCGGCGCGGCGCATTCTGCTTCTTCAAGCCCGAGATGGACGCGGCGGTGCAGCGGCGCCGCGCCCTGGAGAGCGACCTCAGGCAGGCGCTGGAGCGCGGCGAGTTCCAGGCAGTGTACCAGCCGATCGTCGAGATCGCCTCGGGCCGCGTCTCGGGCTTCGAGGCGCTGTTGCGCTGGCGCCACCCGGGGCGCGGCATGGTCTCGCCGGTCGAGTTCATCCCAGTGGCCGAGGAGATGGGGCTGATCGTGCCGATCGGGGCATGGATGCTCGAGCGCGCCTGCGCGGATGCCGCGTCGTGGCCCGACGGGGTACGGGTCGCGGTGAACGTCTCGGCGATCCAGTTCCGCGACCCGAACCTGGTCGCGACGGTGGCGACCGCCCTTGCCGACTCGGGTCTGCCGGCGAGCCGGCTCGAGATCGAGATCACGGAGTCGCTGCTGCTGGAGGACGGGGAAGCGACGGAGGCCACTCTGCACCGGCTGCGCGGCCTCGGCGTGCGCATCGCGATGGACGACTTCGGCACCGGCTATTCCTCGCTCGGCTATCTGCGCAGCTTTCCCTTCGACAAGATCAAGATCGACCAGTCCTTCATCCGCGACCTCGACAGCAAGCCGGACAGCCGCGCGATCGTGCGAGCGATCACCGGGCTGGGCCGGTCGCTCGGCATGCGGACGACGGCGGAAGGCGTCGAGACGCGCGCGATCCTGGACATCCTGCGCATGGAGGGCTGCACCGAGGCGCAGGGCTATCTGTTCAGCAGGCCCTGCGCGGCGGAGCGTGTGCCGACGGTGCTGCGCCTGCTCGCGCAGCAGCGCATGCCGGCCAACGCCGCGGCAGCCTGATCGGCGGCGTCACGCCGCTTTCTGGCTGGCCTCGTTGGTGCCGAAGTCGATCGGGCAGACGCCGGACGCACAGTCGACGTGCTCGCGCCCGACCGCCTCCTTCGCCGCCGCCCCTGCGATCGCCGCGGCAATCAGCTCGTACTCGGCCTTGGTCACCGGTTCCTCGGGCTGATACTCGTAGGCCGTACTGTCGGCCTGCGGCATCACCGCGCAGGCGCGCACGGTCGGCTGGAGGTCGAGCACCGCCTTGCGGAACCCCTCGAACGAAACGGTCCGCGGGTCGTATTTCAGCGTGTAGGAGACCTGGTTGCCGGTATCGGGAAGGATCGGCTCGCCGCGCTCATCGACGCCTTGGATCCAGTACTTCTCGAGCAGCTGGAGGTATCGGTACTGCTCCTCCGGCGTCGCCTCGCCGGCAGTGACGATCGCATCCGCCAGTCCGAGCTCGTCGGCGAGCCGGACGATCTCAGGTTTGGTCGGGAAGCCGACCACGGTGGTGCCGCGATAGGTGGTCAGCTTGCGCACCGGGTAGCCCTTTGCCGCGTACTCGCGCACCATCGGGTCATCGTTGCGAAACTGCACCCAACGCAGGTACTCGCGCATCGACGGCAGATGCGCGCCCTCGGTCAGGCCGAACAGCTTGCTGGTGGTGCCGGCCGGCTTGATCGTAGTGTCGGTGTGCGGCGCGGTCAGGCCGAGGGAAGCCGAGTAGCGCACCGCCTCCTCGCGCACTGCGCGCTTGAAGCGTGACAGCATCATCCAGAATGGTCTGGCGCGTCGTTCGTCGACCAGGTCGCGGAAGCCGAGGCCAAACCGCTTCAGCGCCCATTCGTGCAGCCCGGTGATGCCGACGCCGATGCGGTTGGTGCGCCGCGTCTCGGGCCGGTAGAGGCAGTCCATCTGGTTCACGCGGATCAGCGCGCGGGCGGCCGCGCGGAACGCGGCCTCGGCGTCGTCGTCATCCGCCGCGTGATAGGGCACGACATCCGCGATCACGCAGTAGCCGCCCAGCATGAACAGGCTGATCTCGCCGCAGGGATTGGTGATCTGGGTGTAGCGGCAGCCGCGCGCGCGCGTGACGAGGTCGCGCAGCAGCGGATGGGTCTCGCCATCGGCCTGATACTTCTCGCTGCCCATGAACAGCGCGCCGGACTCATAGGCGTCGAGTCCCTCGTCGTTGGCAACCAGTTTGTCCTGGTTGATGAAGCCGGGCTCGCCGGTCTGGTCGTCATAGGCGGCCTTCACAGAAGCCTCGAACACCGCATGCGCGTGTGCCCAGTCGTCCCGCGTGGCATCGTCCCAGCCAGCGTCAGGCTCGGCGCGGTGCACATGCGCCCAGAACTCGGCATCGACCGTGATCGAGTTGTTCGACGACCACAGGAACCCGCCGCGCTTGACCGAGATGAACCCCAGCACCGAGCGGTCGCGCCAGGTCTTGGTGCTCATCCGCGCCGACCGGCGTGCCCCACCCACCAGCACGCACTCGGCGAGGTAGTGGTCGACGAACAGCGCTGCACGCCACGGCTCCATGCCGGAGCCGCGCACCATCGCCACGCGCGAGAGCGCATGCATGAACGGGCCCGGGCCCGAGGCGGGGCGGCCCTGCATACCCATGATCGGCGCGCCCTTGGGCCGCACACCGGTGAAGTCCAGCAGCACCACGTCGTCGCCGCGCCGCTCGAACGCCAGCCGCTCGACCACCTCGACCGCCTTGGCCCAGCCCTCGCGGCTGTCGGCGACCTCGTGCACGACGATCCGGCCGTGCGTGCCGTACATGTGTTCGGCGTCGCGGCGCGTCAGGAAGCCGGTGATATGGCCGGACTGCACATCCTTATGGCTCCAGTCAATCACCGGCACCACGATCGGCATGTCGCGCGCCCAGTCGACCGCCATCATGGCGTCGTCGTAGGCGCGGCCGACGCCCGAGCCGTTCAGCAGCAGCAGGTAGCAGAGGAAGCTCGTCGCCGCGGTCGAGCAGTTGGTGAACACCTCCATGTTGCGCCCGGGCTGCGAGGCGTCGCCGTGCTGGAGGTGCCGTCCGCTCATCAGCAGGGAGGCCTGGCGCAGGTGGTGGCGCAGCGTGGTGCGCTCGGCCTCGCGCCACTCCGAGCGGGGCTCGAGCAGGGCGTTGCCCAGGGCCACGCGTTCCGCGACATCCGCCCAGGACTCGGTCTCGATCCGGCCGACCGCCTCGATCCAGCCGGAGACGCGCCGGTCGTCGCCATGCTCGACGAAGAAGTGGCCTTCGTAGGCCCAGCCGTTGCTGCGCGCCCAGGCGGCGAGCTGGCTCTCGAGCGAGGCCGAGTCGTCGCGCGGCACCTCGAACGGCACGCGCTTCGGGATCGGAAGGCGGCGGACGATCCGGCGGTTGATGGTGCGGTCGGCCACCGCCTGGCCCATGCCCGGGGCGTAGGTGCGCGCCTGTGTCTCGCCCCAGGGCAGCATCGGCTGGGTCGAGGAGACGGGCGGCAGCGGCATCACGGTCATGGACGGAACCTCAACGGAGGGGGACAGGCGGAGTCGGAAGGCTACCAACGCGACGCAGGAATTTGCCATAGGATCATCTGCATATTGCGTGGGACTGTGGCCAGGACACCACATCTGGTAGGGAACCGCAGAGGGAACCTTACCCCCCCTTGCACACTTGATATGGGTGTTGAACGAGCGAGGGAGCACCCCGATGGCCGGCAAATCCGAACCGCAGCCCACGCTGGAGGAGCAGATCGCCCAACTTCAGGCCCAGATCGCCACGCTGATCGAATCGGGCGCCGAGACGGCCTCCACTGCCGCCAAGCAGGCGAAGGCAACCGGAGCGGCGGCGGCGACCGCCGTGCACGATCGGGTCGAGGTCGCGGCCGCGGGCGTCGCGGACGAGATCAAGGCACGGCCACTGACCAGCATCGTGATAGCCCTCGCGTTCGGCTGGCTGGTCGGACGATTCGTGTCGCGCTGATGCACCCTGCGGTTCGCCTCGCCGGATTGGCGCTCGAGGCCGAGGCGGTCGCGATCCGGGCGCGTACCCGCGCGGCCGGGCGCCGCGTGAGCATGCTGGCGGTCGCGGCGGGGTTCGGCGTCTTCGCCCTCGGCCTGATCCATCTCGCGGCCTGGCAGGCGATGCTGCCGTCGCTCGGCGAAGTCGCCACCCCGGCCGCGCTGGCGGCTGTCGACCTGGCGATCGCCGGACTGCTGATCCTGCTGGCGCGGCGGACCGACGGGACCGCGGAGGCGGCCGAGCGGACACGTGATCTTGCCCTCGCCGCCCTTCGTCCTGCGCTGACATCCTCGGCGGCGCTGATCTCGCTCGCCGGGCTCGCTGCCACGATCGTGCAGGCGCTGCGGCGGCGCTGAGGCGCGGTTGCCGGCCGTCGGGTCGGCTGGTAGGCGATCGGCTGTCCAAACGCAGGAGCCCGCCACGCATGACCGACGCCGCCATCGACTCCAGCGTGCTGACCGAGGTGGTGCACGGCGTCGGCCGGCTCGTGCTGAACAGGCCGCGCGTGCTCAACGTGCTCGACCCGGAGATGATCGCCGCGATCGACACGGCGCTGAGCGCGTGGCGCGACGATCCCGCCGTGCGGCTGGTGACGATCGAGGGCGCGGGTGGGCGGGCGTTCTGCGCCGGCGGCAACGTCCGGCTCATCCGCGACAACGTGCGGCGCGGCGATGCCGCCGCCTCGGGCGCCTTCTTCGCCGCGGAGTACCGCGTCAACCGGATGATCGCGGAGTACCCCAAGCCCTATGTCGCGCTGATCGACGGGCTGTCGATGGGCGGCGGCATGGGGCTCTCGATCCATGGCAGCCATCGCGTGGTCACCGAGCATGCGGTGATGGCGATGCCCGAGACCGCCATCGCGCTCTTCCCGGACATCGGCGCGTCCTTCTTCCTCGCGCGGCTGCCGGGCCGGCTCGGGCTCTATCTGGCGCTGACCGGGGCGCGGGTTTCGCCGGGCGACGCCATCTATGCCGGGCTTGCCACGCACTACGTCCCGCGCGCGTCGTTGGAGGCGCTCAAGGCGGCGCTCGCGCGCGACGGCATCGCCGCGCTCGCCGCGCATGCGCATCCGGCGCCCGAGAGCCTGCTCGCGCGCGATCGTGCGGCGATCGACCGCTGTTTCGCCGCCGATGATGTGCTGGAGATCCTGCGCGCGCTCGACGCCGAGGACACCGACTGGGCGAGGCGCACGCGCGAGACGCTGCGCCAGATGTCGCCGACTAGCCTGTGCGTGACGACGGAGCTGCTGAAGCGTGGCGCGACGATGAGCCTGCCGGATTGCCTGGCGACGGAGCTGCGTCTGACGCGTGGCGTGATCCGTCACCCGGACTTCGCCGAGGGCGTGCGCGCGCAGGTCATCGACAAGACGCGCGATCCCAAGTGGCAGCCGGCGCGCGTGGAGGACGTCTCGCGGACGGCGGTGCTGGCGCTGTTCGAGGGGTCCTAGTGGACTGCCCCATTCAGAGGGTTCCCTGAACGGGTAGGCTGGTTGAAGCTCTTGGAATGAGAGCAGGGATTGTCGTCTTGGTCACGCCGCAAGATCGCATTCGCCTCGAAGCGATCGTCGCGGATCGCAACACCCGGCAAAAGCACGCGGCGCGTGCCCGTGTGATCGTCGCCACGGCCGACGGATGCGGGACCACCGAGATCATGCGCCGCTCGGGCCTGTCCAAGCCGGTGGTCTGGCGGTGGCAGGAACGCTTCATGCAGGAGGGCGTCGACGGGCTGCTGCGCGACAAGACGCGCAAGCCCGGCAAGCCGCCGCTGCCCGCTGAGGTGGTCCAGCGCGTGATCGACCTGACGCTGGCTGATCCGCCCGGCGAGACGACGCACTGGAGCGTTCGCGCGATGGCCAAGGTGGCTGGCATCGGCGCCGTCAGCGTGCAGCGCATCTGGCAGGCCAACGGCCTGACGCCGCACCGGATGAAGACGTTCAAGCTCTCCAACGACCCGAAGTTCGCCGAGAAGTTCAGCGATGTCGTGGGCCTTTACGTCGATCCGCCCGCCCATGCCGTTGTGCTGTCGATCGACGAGAGTGAGCCTGCGAGCGCCACGGGTCCGAGCGAGCAGGCGAACCAGATCCAGGCGCTCGACCGCACCCAACCCGGCCTTCCCATCAAGAAGGGCCGAGCCGGGACGATGACCCACGACTACATCCGCAACGGCACCACCACCCTGTTCGCCGCGCTAAACGTGCTGGATGGCACGGTGATCGGCCGCAACATGCAGCGCCACCGGCATCAGGAATTCATCCGCTTCCTCAGCCAGGTCGAGGCCGCGGTGCCAGCCGGCAAGACGGTTCACGCCGTGGTCGGAGCCGAAGGCGACGCGCAGCGGCACAACTACGCCACCCACAAGCACCCCAAGGTGCGCGCCTGGCTCGCACGCCATCCCCGCTGGACCTTCCACTTCACCCCCACCAGCGCGTCCTGGCTCAACGCCGTCGAGGGCTTCTTCTCGGCGCTCACCCGGCGTCGGCTCAAGCGCGGGGTCTTCTGCTCGCTCGTCGACCTCCAGGCCGCCATCAACCGCTACGTCGCCGAGCACAACAAACATCCCAAGCCCTTCACCTGGACCCCCGACCCAGATCGCGTCCTCGCCGCCATCAACCGCGGGAAGCAAGTGTTGGAGTCACTCCACTAGCGCCCCTTCTCAACCCATTCTAGATTATCCTTGCATAGTGAGCGGCCAATGCGAGATAGCAAACTGCCACAATCACATAAATCAAGGTTAGCAAATTACCTCCAGCTATATTATGCTTGCATAGTGAGCGTCTAATGTGAGATAGCAAACCGCCATAATCACATAAATCAACGTCATCAAATCACCTCCTTTCAGTATCCAAAAGAGTAGGGAAATAGGAAACTGTAGCACGCCGCAGGGGGTTTTTCAACTTTTTTAGTTCCGGTTGGAAGCGCGCCCGCCACGCCCGAGGCGAGGTGCCGAGCCGGGCGCGGAAATGGTGGCGCAGCGTGTCGGCGGCGCCGAAGCCGCATTCCGTGGCGATGCGCTCGACCGGCAGGGCAGTGGTTTCCAGCAGCTCCTTCGCCCGGCCGATGCGCTCGGCGAGCAGCCAGTCGGCCGGCGAGAGCCCGGTCGCCTCGCGGAAGCGGCGCTGGAAGCTGCGGAGACTCATGCCCGCCTCGCGCGCGAAGGCTGCGACCGGGATGGCGCGGTCGAGCCGGGCGCGCGCCCAGTCCAGCGCGGCCGAGAACCGTCCAGGCTTCGGCGGCACGGGGCGAGGGATGAACTGCGCCTGGCCGCCCTCGCGATGCGGCGGCACCACCATCCGCCGCGCCACCTCGTTGGCGCGCGCGGCGCCGAAGTCTCGCCGCACCAGATGCAGGCAGAGGTCGATCCCGGCGGCGCTGCCGGCGCTGGTGAGGATCGTACCCTCGTCCACGTAGAGCACGTCGGGATCGACGAACACGCGCGGATGGAGCCGCCGCAGCGTCTCGGTGTAGCGCCAATGCGTGGTCGCGCGGCGTCCGTCGAGCAGCCCGGCCTGGGCGAGCACGAACACGCCCGAGCAGATGGTCAGCAGCCGCGCGCCGAGCGCGTGCGCGCGGCGGATCGCCGCCACGATCGCCGGCGGCACGGGGGTCTCGGCGCCGCGCCAGCCGGGAATGACGATCGTGCCGGCCCGCGCGAGCGTCGGCAGGCCCGCAGTCGCGCGCAGGCTGAACCCGCCGACCGCGCGCAAGCTCCCGCGCCGCTCGGCGCAGACGACGAAGCGGTACCACGGGTCGAACTCCGGCCGCTTGAGGCCGAACACCTCGATCGCAATGCCGAACTCGAAGGTCGCGAGCCCATCATAGGCAAGCGCGGCGACGGTCAGGTTCGGCGGTGGCGCGATCTTCGCGGTCATTGGCGTTCACGCCAATGTCGCACGGCGCGGCGGCGATCCACAATCCGCGCATCGCAACGACAAGGGACCCAGCATGAACCCCGTCACCGCCGTACCCGCCGCCGATCCCGTGCGCGCGGTCGCGCATTTCACCGACAAGCTCCGGCTCGAGACCGACTGCTCTGACGTGCACGCCGCCATGCAGGCGCGCGAGCCGGGCTTCGTGCTGCTCGACGTGCGCGGACCCGACGCCTACGCGCGCGGCCACGTGCCAGGCGCGGTGAGCCTGCCGCACCGCACGATCAGCGACGAGACGCTGAAGCGCTGGCCGCCCGGCACGCTGTTCGTCGTCTACTGCGCCGGGCCGCACTGCAACGGCGCGGACAAGGCTGCGGCGAAGCTCGCCGCCCACGGCAAGCGCGTGAAGCTGATGCTCGGCGGCGTCACCGGCTGGCAGGACGAGGGGTTCGAGCTGGCGACGGGCTGAGAAGCGCGTCGGCGCTTGACGGCTCGTACCGGGGCAGCGGATCGTTCCGTCCGCAACGGGAGGAACGCCGCGATGTCACGCCGAACCCGATTCGGTCTCGCTCTTGCCCTGGCGCTGGGCGCTGCTCCGGTCGCAGCCAACGATCTGCGCTTCGGCATCGCCAATGCGCCCTCGTCGATGGACCCGCATTTCCACAACCTGCTCGTCAACAACATGACGCTGCAACACGTATTCGAGCCGCTGACCTGGGAGGAGGTGGACGGACGGATCACGCCGCGTCTCGCCGAGGGCTGGCGGATCGTCGATGACACGACCTGGGAATTCCGACTCAGGCGCGACGTGCGGTTCCACGACGGCGCGCCGCTCACGGCCGACGACGTGATCTTCACCCTCGCCCGCGTGCCGACGGTGCCGAACAGCCCGGGCCTGTTCGTCACCTTCGTCCGCCCGATCGTCGGCATCGACAAGGTGGACGACCACACGCTGCGCTTGCGCACCGCCTCGCCCTACCCTTTCCTGCCGCGCGACCTGACCGCGATCATGATCCTGTCCGAGCGCGTCCATCGCAACGCGACAACCGCCGACTTCAATTCCGGACGCGTGATGGTCGGCACGGGGCCATACCGGTTCCTGCGCTACGCGCCGAACGAGAGCGTCGAGCTCGCCGCCAATCCCGCCTACCGCAACGGCGCCCCGCCCTGGAACACGGTGAGCATCCGTGCCATCACCCAGGACGGCGCGCGCGGGGCGGCACTGCTCGCCGGCGACATCGACATCATGGACCGCGTGCCGGGCAGCGACCTCGCGCGGTTCCGTGCCGATCCGCGCATCCGTCTCGCCAGCATCCCGGCGGCGAGCCTTGTCTACATGTTCCCGGACGGCAACCGGCCCGAGGTCCCCTTCGTGACCGACCACGCCGGGCGTCCGCTGCCGGCGAACCCGCTCGCGGATGTGCGGGTCCGCCGCGCGCTCGCCATGAGCATCGACCGCACGACCTTCGCCGACCGCCTGCTGGAGGGCCAGGCGGCGCCGGCGCATCAGCTTCTTGGTCCGATCGCCGAAGGCCACAACCCGTCCCTGCCGCCGATCCCCTACGACCCCGAGGGCGCGCGCCGGCTGCTGGCCGAGGCCGGCTATCCGGACGGGTTCTCCATCACGATCCATGGTCCGACAGGGTTCATTCCCGATGACGGCAAGATGCTCCAGGCGGTCGGCCAGTACTTCACCCGCATCGGCGTGCGCACGCGCGTCGAGACGCAGCCGCGCAACGTGTTCTTCCCCAAGGCCACCGCACGCGACTTCTCGATGTTCCTCGGCTCCTGGGTCGGCACGCTCGGGGCGAACACGCTGCGTGCGCTGCTGACCACCTACTCGCCCGAGCGCGGCTGGGGCGCGTTCAACCGTCAGCGCTACTCCAACCCGACGCTCGACTCGCTGATGGACCGGGCGCTCGCCACGCTGGACGACGAGGGCCGCAACCGCCTGATCGCCGAGGCCGAGCGTGTGGTGATGGAGGACATGGCGCTGATCCCGCTCGTCTCGACGCGCAGCACCTGGGCGATGCGCGCCGACAAGGTCGAGTACACGCCCTCACCGCTCTCGCGCAGCCAGGCAATGCTCGCCCGGCCGGTGAAGTGACCTCGGTCAGGTGATCCGCACCGCAAGCCCGCGGCCGCGGTCGGAGCGGTCGAAGATCACGGGCGCGATGCGGTCGAGCGCGACCTCGTCGGCCGGCCAGAACGGCCGACCGTGGGTGTAGGGCAGCTCGGTCGGGGCAAAGCGCGACATCCCCGGCGTGTCGGCCTGGATCGGCGTGGCCACGCCATCGAACGAGAGCTTGAAGTGGAAGAACGACTTCGCGACCACGAGGTCCTGCTCGGCGATGGCGATGCCGTTCGATTCGAAGGCGGCCGGATCCTGGGTCAGGCCGGGCTCGCTGGTCAGCAGCACCGCAACGCCCCCCGACCGGACCACCGCGCATGGCCCGAGCTTCGAGGGCTGGCCGCGCATGTAGAGCCCGGTGTTGACGAAGCTGCCGTCGCCGAGATGGCTGACGGTGCCGGTCAACGGATAGGGCCGCATGCCCGGCGTCAGCTGGCCGCCGACCTCCAGCGAGACGGTCGCGCCGATGCCGGCCGCGCGCGCCGCCGCGACCGCGGCCGCGTCGGTGACCGGGAGCGCGACACGCAGCCCGGCGCCGCGCTCCTTCAGCCGCCAGAGCAGCGCGGTGCCGTCGCCCGGCGCGCCGGCGAGCACGTTGTCGCCCTTGTCGCCCATCACATAAGGCCGGCCTGAGGGCTCGTTCAGCACGCGGTCGATCACGGCGTCGAGGTCCGGCCAGGTCATGACGAAGCGCTCGCGCGCCGCCCACATCCGGCTGGCGATGTCGGTCGCGGCGGCTTCCGCCGTTGGGGTGTCAGCATCGGCAATCGCCAGCACCACCTGCCCCATGTTGGGCGCGTCGATGAAGGAGTGGGTGTTGAAGATGGAGTAGTCCACCAGCGACGGCGCGCGGGCGAGCCAGGCACGGCCCAGATCGTGCAGCTCGCGCAGCGGCCCGGTCGCGGTCTCGGAATTGCCGCGCGACATGAACGGCAGATGCACAGACGCCGTGACCGGCCGGAGCCGCCCGGCGAGCATGTCGAGCGCGAGGCGGGCGGCGCGCTCGCCGGCCGCCTGGAGATCGGAGTGCGGATTCTCCTTGCAGGCCGTGACGATGTCGGCAGCGGCCAGCATGGCGCGGCTGCAATAGGCGTGCAGGTCGAACCCGGCGGTGAGCGGCACGGCGCTGCCGACCGTGCGACGCAGGGCGGCCAGGAGATCGCCCTCCGGATCAGCGAGTCCATCCACCAGCATGGCACCGTGCAGCGACAGGCACACCGCATCGGGCGATTCCGCCGCGGCCGCCGCGACGATGCGGTGCTTCGCGTCCTCGTAGAAGCCGCGCTCCACCGGCCCGCCCGGCCGCGTCTTGGCCGAGAGTGTCGGGATGATCTCGGCGCCGGCGGCGTCGAGCGCGCGGGCGATCCCGCCGAGGATGCCGGAGGAGCTGCGCGCCGCCTCCAGCATCGCCGCCCCCTCGAACACGAAGAAATCCTGCGCCCGCGTCAGCGTCGGGTTGAAGCAGTGGCCCTCGTGGAAGAGGTGGGCGACGAGGACGCGGGGGCGCGGCATGAGGTGCTCCGTTCGGGTTGGATGCTCAACGGTAGCAGCCCGTCCACACGCCGCCAGAGACTCAGCGCGGCTCGTCCATCAGCCCCTTCACGAGCGAGAGGCAGGCCAGCAGCAGCACGATCGTGAACGGAAACCCGGTCGAGACCGCCATCGCCTGCAAGGCCGCGAGCCCGCCGCCGAGCAGCAGCGCGATCGCCACCAGCCCCTCGAAGCTGCACCAGAACACGCGCTGGCTCTTCGGCGCGTCCACCTTGCCGCCGGCGGTGATGGTGTCGATCACCAGGCTGCCGGAGTCGGACGAGGTGATGAAGAACACCACCACCAGCACGATGCCGACGAAGGATGTGATCGCGGTCAGCGGCAGGTGTTGCAGCATCGCGAACAGCTTCAGTTCCAAGGGCGCATCGGCAGCCGCGGTGATGCCCTGGTCGACGATCTGGCTGATCGCGGTGCCGCCGAAGGTGGTCATCCAGAACACCGAGACGAGCGAGGGGATCAGCAGTACGGCGATGATGAACTCGCGCACGCTGCGCCCACGGCTGACGCGCGCGATGAACATGCCGACGAAGGGCGACCAGGAGATCCACCAGGCCCAGTAGAACGCGGTCCAGCCTTGGCGGAAATTGTCGTCGTCGCGCCCGAACGGCATCGAGAGGGCGACGAGCTCCGAGGCATAGGCGCCGAGATTGGTGAAGAACCCGGTCAGGATCGCGACAGTCGGTCCCGCGACGACGACGAACAGCACGAGCGCGGCAGCGAGCAGCATGTTGAACTCGGAGAGCTTCTTCACGCCCCCTTCGATGCCACGCAGCACCGAGCCGATCGCGATCAGCGTGATGGCGACGATCAGGATCACCTTGGTCGCGTCGCCGTCCGGGATGCCGAACAGGAAGGCGAGCCCCGCATTGGCCTGCTGCGCGCCGAGCCCGAGCGAGGTCGCGAGCCCGAACAGGGTGGCGAACACCGCGAGCGTGTCGATCACGTGGCCGGGCCAGCCCCAGACCCGCTCGCCCAGCACGGGATAGAAGGCCGAGCGCATGGTGAGCGGCAGGCCCTTGTTGTAGGCGAACACCGCGAGCGCGAGGCCGACGACAGCGTAGATCGCCCAGGGATGCAGGCCCCAGTGGAAGATCGTCGCCGCCATGCCGAGCGAACGCGCTGCCGCCGGGTCACCCGCGGCCGCGCCGAGCGGTGCCCAGTCGCTGCGCACGCCGTTCTCGACCGCCACACCGCCGAAGGCGCTGTTGTAGTGCGAGATCGGCTCGGAGACCCCGAAGAACACCAGCCCGATCCCCATGCCGGCGGCGAATAGCATCGCGAACCAGCTGGCGTAGCCGTAATCGGGCGTGGCCTCGGTGCCGCCGATCCGCACCCGCCCGAGCGGCGAGACGATCAGGAACAGGCAAAGCAGCACGAACAGGTTGGCCGCGGAGAGGAAGAACCAGTCCAGCGCCCCGACCAGCCAGTCGCGCAGCCCGGTGAAGATCGGTCCGACCTCGGACTGGAACGCCAGCGTGAGGAAGGTGAAGGCGACCACGGTCAGGCCGGAGACCGCGAACACGGGGTTGTGGATGTCGAGCGCGAACGGCCCGACCTGCGGGGTGATGTTGTCCTGGCCGATCGTGTAGTCGGTCTCGATCGGCGTGCATTCCCCGTCCGGCGGGGGCAGGCCGGTGTCGTTCTCTCGCGCGGTCTCGTCGGTCATCGCGGTCCTCCATGGTCCGTCCCGCGGCATGGCGCAGCCGGCGCGACGTTCCGGCACAATGCAGCATGCACCCGCCAGGGACGGTGTAATGCCGAGCGCAAACATCCTGCCGCTGTTCTGGGGCAGGTCTCGGCAGCGTGAGGCCGTCGCCAGTCGACTCGCGAAGACGACGGAGCAGTTTCTGGCACGATGGTAAGCCGTCGCCTCCGGGGTTGGAACCCCTGATTGCCTCTGGGCTCATGCAGACTGCCGCAACGTCGGCCTGGCGCACGGCTTGTCCGTCCATCGACTGGCGGCAGCGCCTGCCCTCTGGCCGATTCTGCTTCGATGTCCTGTCGCATCGAACCCAAGCCGCGCCGGCGCCGCGGAGCGCCGCCCCGCGCCCTCAGCCGGCGGGCCGCCGCCACGGGTCATAGGTGCCGACGTTCCACAGATGCCCTTCCGGATCGCGGCACGAGAAGCCGCGGCCGCCATACGCCTCGTCCTTGATGGCGATGACGATCTCGGCCCCGGCGGTCCGGGCGCGGGCGTACACCGCGTCCGCGTCCGCCACGACCAGATACGGGCTCTGCGTGGTGCCGCCGAGTTCGGACGGCATCTTCTGCGCGCGGTCGAACTCGGCGCTGCCCGCACCCTGCGAGCCGAGCATGATCATCCCCTCGCCGAGCGTGAGCTCGGCATGGGCGATCCGCCCGTCCTCGGTCTCATGGACGGCGTTGCGCGCGAAGCCGAACACCTCGCAGAGCCAATCGATCATGCGGGGCGCGTCGCGATAGACGAGGCAGGGAATGGCGGTGCTGGGCATGGCGTCTCTCCGTGGTCGCTGCCGGTGGCGATCCTGCGCAGCTCCTGGCACGGCGGTCTTGAACGTTTGTCAGCCCGCTTCGGCGAGGATCAGGCTGCCGTCGGGCAAGAGCCGCGACAGCAGCGCCCGCGGCGAGTCGCCCGCAAAGCGGCGCACCTCGCGGCTGAGATGCGCCTGGTCGGCATAGCCAGAGGCGGCGGCGAGGTCGGCGAGGCTGGTCACCTCGCCCCGCTCCAGCCTCGCCATGGCGCGCTCGAACCGGATCAGGCGGCCAAGGGTACGCGGCGGCAGGCCGAACTCGTGGCGACACAGCGTGACGAGGTGCTGGCGGCTGCACCCAAGCGCCTCGGCAAGACCGCGC
>NZ_JBHYDW010000047.1:0-27070 GCF_051860475.1 Elioraea sp.
GGCGGTGGCGGCGACGCCCGTGGCCGGCGGCATCGGGCGGAGATAGTGCACCGTCGCGTCCTCGGCCGTCACCGCACCCGCGAGCGCGGTCGGCGCGACCGTGCCCCCGGCGTCGATCCGCGCGGCGAGGCTGACCCGCGCGCCGGTGACCGTCCCGTCGGTGATGTTGGAGGTGATCCACTCGCGCTCCCCCGTGCCGAGCCCCGCGGGCCAGAGCGCGGGCAGATCGGCGACGGCCAGGCGGTCGAGGCGCGCCTCGGCCTCCACGGTCCAGCCCGCGCCGTCGCGCTGCGCGGCCGCGGTCGCGCTGACGGTGGGTGAAGGGCCGTGCCTGCCGGGCAGGACCAGGCTGGCCGCGGTCACGGTCACGCGTCCGGGGTCGAGGTCAAGCTCGGCCCGCCCCGAGACGACCGGCAGCGTTCCCCCGCCCGGCAGGTGCGCGCGTCCCTCGCCGACCCGGGCGGCGATGCGCGCGCTGTCGAGCGCGAGCCCGGCGGCGAATGCCACCCGCACCGTGCCCGAGAGCGGCGCCTCGAGTGCGGCGAGCGGGGCGAGGGCCGGCAGGGCCGCGGCGAGATCGGCCGGCGCGACCGGCGCAACCGTGACCTCCAGCGCGCCCGCGGCGTCGGCCCCGAGCGTGCCGCGCGCCGAGAGCCTGAGCCGGGCCTCGCCGGCGACCGCCGATCCGAACAGCGTGACCGTCACCCCGCCTTCGTCCCGGCGCCGCAGGTCGAGCAGCGCGCCCGGAATGCGCCAGGTCGCGCCGAGCTGGCGGTCGATGATCGCGAGCTCGGCGCCGCGGATGCGGACCCGTTGCAGCGCGCCGGTCCAGCGCTGCCGCTCCGGCGCGCTGCCGAGCTCGGCGAGCAGCGCGGCCGCGAGCGGCGTGTCGTCCGAGGGCGGTGCGTCGGCCGCCTCGGCCGCCGGCGTGCCGAGATCGACCGTCACCCGGCCGTCCTCGCCGCGCAGCAGGGTCAGCCGTAGCCGGCGCAGCTCGATCGCACGCGGCTCGATCCGCCCGAGCAGCAGCGCGCGCAGCCCGAGGCTGACCGAGCCCTCGGGGATCTCGGCGAGCGTTTCGCCGCCCGGGCCGAGCGCGCGGACATCGGACAGCCGGATGTCGAGCGGACGGTCCACCGCCTCGCCGAAGCCTTCCCAGACCAGCTCGGCCGTGCCGATCGCGAGCCGCGCGGCCAGCCCGCCCTCGGCCGCGCGGGTCTCCAGCATCCGCGCGAGCGCCGGCACGCTGACGGGACCCCGCGAGAGCTGCCAGGCGAACACGCCGGCGGCCAGGGTCGCGAACACCACCAGCGCGAGCGCCAGCCCGACGAGGCGGCGCAGCCAGCGCGCCGAGGCGCGGATCATCCCGCACCTCCTGCATTGACGCCCCGGCCGGGTGGGTGTTCGCCTTGGCCGCGATGACCGCCGACGCGCCCGCGCTGCCGCCGCCGCACGACCGCGAGTCGGTCGAGCGCGGCCTCGCGCGCTGGGCGGAGGAGACCGAGGCGCCGGTCGGGCCCGCCCACCGTCCGGTGCTGGAGACGATCTTCGGCAACAGCCCCTATCTCGGCGGGCTGGCGCTGCGCGAACCGGAGACGCTGATCCGTCTGCTGGACGAGGGGCCGGATGCGGCCTTCGGCGCGGTGCTGGACGGGCTCGCCGCGGCCGAGCCGGAGGCCTCCCGCGCCCAGCTCGCCGAGACGCTGCGCACCGCCAAGCGGCGCGCGGCGCTGGCGATCGGGCTCGCCGACATCACCGGGCGCTGGCCGCTCGAGCGCGTCACCGGCGCTCTTTCCGCGCTCGCCGACGCGACCCTCCAGGCGGCGGTCGCGCATCTTCTGCGCGAGGCCGCGGGGCGCGGCGAACTCCGTCCGCGCTGGCCCGACGACCCTGCCCGGGGCAGCGGCCTGATCATCCTCGGCATGGGCAAGCTCGGCGCGCGCGAGCTCAACTACTCGTCGGATATCGACCTCATCGTCCTGTTCGATCCGGAGGCGGCAGCCTATCACGGCGACAACCCCCTGGCGTTCTTCGTCAGGATCGCGCGCGATCTTGTCAGGCTGATGGAGGAGCGCACCGCCGGCGGCTACGTGTTCCGCACCGACCTCAGGCTGCGCCCCGACCCGGCGGCGACCCCGCTCGCGGTGTCGGTCGAGGCCGCGCTCACCTATTACGGCGCGCTCGGCCAGAACTGGGAGCGCGCGGCGATGATCAAGGCGCGGCCCGTGGCCGGCGACCTCGCCGCCGGCGCCTCCTTTCTCGCCGAGCTCCGCCCCTTCGTCTGGCGCAAGAACCTCGACTTCGCCGCGATCCGCGACGTCCATTCGATCAAGCGGCAGATCCAGGCGCATCGCGGCGGCGCAACGATCGCGGTCGCCGGCCACAACCTGAAGCTCGGCCGCGGTGGCATTCGCGAGATCGAGTTCTTCGCCCAGACCCAGCAGCTCATCTGGGGCGGACGCGATCCGGCCTTGCGCGAGCCGGCGACGCTGCGCGCCCTGGCGGCGCTGACGCGGGTCGGGCTGGTGCAGGAGGGCACGCGCGCCGAGCTGGAGGCCGCCTACCGCTTCCTGCGCCGGATCGAGCATCGCCTGCAGATGATCGATGACCGCCAGACCCATACCGTGCCGGCCGAGCCGGAGGGGCTGGCGCGGCTGGCCGCCTTCGCGGGGTTCGCCCATGTGGAGGATTTCGCCGCCGAACTGACGCGCCAGCTCGCGCGCGTCGAGCGTCACTACGCCGCGCTGTTCGAGGCGGCGCCGGAGCTCGGTGGACCCGGCAGCCTGGTGTTCACCGGCGTCGAGGACGATCCCGACACCATCGCCACCCTGCGCCAGATGGGCTTCGCCAACCCCTCGGGCGTTGCGGCGACCGTGCGCGGCTGGCACCACGGCCGTCCGCGCGCCACGCGATCGAGCCGGGCGCGCGAGATCCTGACGGAACTCATGCCCGCGCTGCTCGCCGCCTTCGCACGCCAGAAGGAGCCGGACCAGGCACTCGCGCGGTTCGACGCCTTCATCACCCATCTGCCCGCCGGGGTGCAGCTGTTCAGCCTGTTCCAGCGCCATCCCACCCTGATGGACCGGGTCGCGGCGATCTGCGGCGCGGCCCCGCTGCTCGCCGACTATCTCGCGCACCACCCGCCGGTGCTGGACGGTCTGCTCGACGGCGCGCGGCCCGACAGTTCCGTGGTGCCGGCGCTGAGGCCGCTGCTCGCCGAGGCACGGGGTCTCGAGGAGGCGATGGACGTGGTGCGCCGCGTGGTGCACGAGCGCGCCTTCCTGATCGGCGTCGCCACGCTCGAAGGCGCGCTCGATGTCGATCGTGCGGGGGTGGCGCGCGCGCGGCTGGCGGACGCGGCGCTGAAGGCGCTGCTGCCGCGCGTGGTGCGCGACTTCGCCGCCCGCTCCGGCCGGATCGCCGGCGGGGCGATGGCGGTGGTCGCGATGGGCAAGCTCGGCGGGCGCGAGATGATGGCGGCCTCCGACCTCGACCTGATCATGCTCTACGAGCACGCGCCGGGCGCCGAGGCCGCCAGGGGCGGCAGCGGGCGGCGGCTCACCCCGCCCGAGTATTTCGGCCGCCTCGCGCAGCAATTCGTCACCGCGATCACCGCGCCGACCGGCGAGGGGAAGCTGTTCGAGGTCGACATGCGGCTCCGCCCCTCGGGCAACAAGGGACCGATCGCGGTGCAGCTCGCCGGATTCGCGCGCTACCAGGCGGAGGAGGCCTGGACCTGGGAGCACATGGCGCTGACGCGGGCACGCGTGATCGCGGGGCCGGCCGGCCTGCGGCGGCGCGCGACGGAGGCGATCCGCGCCGCGCTGATGCGGCCGCGCGATGTGGCCAAGGTGCGCGAGGATGCCCGGTCGTTGCGTGCACGTATCGCCAAGGAGATCCCGCCCTTCTCGCCCTGGGACGTCAAGTACCGCCCCGGTGGGTTGCTCGAGGCCGAGTTCGTCTGCCAGGTCCTGCAACTGGCCCATGCGGCGCGAACGCCCGCGGTGCTCGCCGGCTCCGCCGGCGCCAGCCTGCGCGCGCTGGCCGCGGCCGGCGCACTTGAGCCTGGGGAGGCGGCACGGCTGATCGCGGCCTCGCGGCTGTTCCGCACCGTGCAGGGCGTGCTGCGGCTGACCGTCGGCAAGCCGCGCACCGCCGAGGACATTCCGCCGCCGGTGGTCGAGGCGCTCTGTCGCGCGGCCGCCACCGCCGGCGTGCGCGGCGCCGTTGACCTCCCCGCACTCGGGGCCCAGATGCTCGCCTGCGCGCGCGATGTCCGCGCCGCGTTCAACCGCCACGTCGCCGATCTCGGTCCGATCGATCCGGGCCCGGACGCTTGAGGGGAAGCTCACGCATGCCGACAGCCAAGAAGCCCGCGGCCACGGCCGCTGCCCCGGCCGGGATCCCGCCGGGGGTGAAGGAGGGCGATGCCGCGCCGGAGTTCTCGCTCGCGGCGACGGGCGGGCGGACGGTCAGCCGCGCCGCCATGAAGGGCAGGCCGTTCGTACTCTATTTCTATCCGAAGGCGGACACGCCCGGCTGCACGACCGAGGCCTGTGCGTTCAACGAGGCGCTGACGCAGTTCAAGGGGCTGGGGCTCGACGTGATCGGGGTGAGCCCGGACAAGGTGCCGGCGATCGAGACGTTCGCCGAGAAGTACGGGCTGACGTTTCCGCTGGCCTCGGACCCGGAGAGGAAGACCGCGCAGGCCTACGGCGCGTGGGGCGAGAAGGTGTTCATGGGGCGGAAGTCGATCGGGCTGATCCGCAGCACGTTCCTCATCGATGCGAAGGGCAAGGTCGCGAAGGTGTGGAAGAAGGTGAAGGTGGACGGCCACGCCGCCGCGGTGCTGGAGGCGGCAAAGACACTGTAGCCCGGGGGGGCCACTGGCCCCCGGATCCCCTCGACGACAGGTCCCGCTACTCGGTGATGCCGAGGCTCCTGACCAGCGGTGCCCAGGTCGCGTTCTCGGAGCGGACGAACGCGGCGAAGCGCTCCGGCGTGTAGCCGCGCATCGCCGGCGTACCCATCTGCTCGAAGCGCTGCTGGATCACCGGGTCCGACAGGGCCTGTTCGACCGCCGCCGCCATGCGCGCGACGATCGGCTGCGGCAGGCCGGCAGGGCCGAACACGCCGTACCAGGAATAGGCCCTGTAGTCCGGCAGGCCGATCTCGCGCGCGGTCGGCACCTCGGGCACGAGCGAGGAGCGCTGGTCGGTCGCCATGAACAGGATACGCGCGGTGCCGGCCTCCTGGAGCGGCTTGAGCAGGCTCGCGATGTCGAAGGTGTAGTGCACCTCGCCGGCGGCCAGTGCGGCGAACACCGGACCCGAGCCGCGATAGGGCACGTGCAGCACCTCGGCGCCGATCGCGCGGGCGAAGGTGGCGCAGGCGATGTGACCCGAGGTGCCGACGCCGGCCGAGCCGTACTGGTACTTGCCCGGATTGTTCCGGAGCAGCTGGATCAGCGCCTGGGCGGTCTCGACCTCGAGGCCGCGCCGCGTCGCGCCGAGCCCCACGGGCACGAACACCGTGGGCGCGACCGGCGTGAGGTCCGTCACCGGATCAAATGGCATCGGCTGCGGCAGCCCGGGCGCGAGGCCGATCTGCGAGAGGGTCGCCATCCCCAGCACGTCGCCGGTGGGCGGCTGCTTGGAGACGAAATCCACCCCGATCACGCCGCCGGCGCCGGCGCGGTTCTCCACCACCACCGGCTGGCCGAGGATCTCGGAGACCTTCGGCGCCCAGAGCCGCGTCGTGACATCGGTGCCGCCGCCCGGCGCGAACGGCACGATCAGGCGCACCGGCCGGGTCGGCCACGTCTGCGCGCGCACCGGCGCAGCGAGCGCGAGGGCGGCGAGCAGCGTGCGGCGGCGGACAGTCAGGCGCGACATCACGGTCTCTCCATGGTGGGCCGGCGCACCTTAGGTCCGGAGCCGTTCCGCAGCCAGGGGCATTGACCTCGGCGTCGCCGCGACCGAACACGCGCGGGACGCACGGGACCCGGATCGACCATGACGATGCATGATGCGCGCGCGATGGAGGAGCTGTGCCGGGTCCGCCCCGAGTGGGTGGACCACTACGGCCACATGAACCTCGCCTACTACCTGGTGGCGTTCGATCTCGCGACCGACCGGCTCTGGCCGATCCTGAACCTCGGTGCGTCGTTCCGCACGCGCGGGCTCGGCACCTTCGCCGCCGAGTCCTGGCAGGCCTATGTGCGCGAGGTCGTGCTCGACGCACCGCTCGCGGCGGACAGCGCGGTGCTCGCCTTCGATGCCAAGCGGCTGCTGCTCCGCCATCGCCTCTACCACGCCGCGGAGGGCTGGCTCTCGGCGGAGAACGAGGTGCTGTATCTCTGCGTCGACCTCGCCACGCGTCGCGTCGCGTCGTGGCCGGAGGACGTGCTGGAGCGTTTCGCTGCGGCAAGGGTCGCCGACGGCGCGAAGCGGCTGGCGCTGACGCGCCCGGGACGTTGACGCCGGCGCCGTGCGGCGCCGATCATCGCGCCACCACGAACACGGGGAGACCGTCCGATGCGCCTGTCGCGCCGCGCCCTGATGGGCGCCAGCCTTGCCGCACCCTTCGCCGCCCCGGCCTCCGCCCAGGCGCGCTACCCGGAGCGCCCGGTGGTGCTGGTGGCGCCGTTCGGCGCGGGCGGCGCCTCGGACGTTGCCGCGCGCACGCTCGCCGCGCACGCCGACAGGCATCTCGGCCAGGCGATCGTGGTGGAGAACCGTACCGGCGCGTCGGGCATGATCGGCTCGCTGCACGTGCGCCGCGCCGCGCCCGACGGCTACACCCTGCTGATGGCGCGCATCGCCTCCTCGGCGATCGTGCCGGCGATCGATCCCGCCGCGCAGTACGCATGGGACGAGTTCACCTTCCTCGGCATGGTGGACATCAATCCGTACGTGTTCGTGGTGCGCGACGACGCGCCGTGGCGCACGCTGGCCGAGCTGGTGGACGAGATCCGCCGCCGCCCGGGCGCGCTGAATCATGGCTCGTCGGGGCCGAGCACGATCCTCAATCTCGGCGTGCGCTATCTGCTGCTGCAGGCGGGGCTCGCGCCGGACGCGACGGTGGAGGTGCCGTTCCGCGGCGGCGGCGAGGTGGCGACCGCGCTGCTCGGCGGGCAGGTGCAGATCGTCGGGCAGAACCTCAGCGAGGCTGCCGGCGCGATCGCGGGCGGGCGGGTGCGCGCGCTCGCCGTCACGACGCCCCGGCGCTTCCCCTCGATCCCCGATGTGCCGACGGTGCGCGAGGCCGGATTCCCCGCGCTCGAGGCGATCGTCGGCTGGGATGCGCTCGCCGGTCCGCCGGGCCTGCCGGGGGCCGTGACGCGGAAGTGGGACGAGGTGCTCGCCGCGCTCGCGAAGGACGAGGGCTGGACGGCAGCGACGCGGCGCGTGGGCTCGGTGCCGTGGATCACCGACGGCGCGGCGGCGAAGGCGTATGTCGGCGAGCAGGTGCAGCTCTACCGCGATCTCGGGCGGCGGCTGGGCATCGTTGGTGCGGAAATCGCTATTTGGCAACAGCGGACAGCGGTATCTGGCAACGGGAAGCGCTAACCCATTGAAATAGACCAGAAGGCCATCCGACACCCTCCTCAATGTGTCGGGCCTCCTTCCCGAGCCGGAAAGATGGCTTAGACCCAGTGAAGGCCGCTGTTTGCCGCGGTTTCAGCGGGCTCGGCTACCCTGATGCAAACGGCTTTGAAGGTGCCTTGGTAGGCGAGGTGTCGGAGGTGTCGGGGACTTCACCAGCAGAGGTGTCGGCCTGTCTCTCGGCCGATGGATATGCAAACCATACCCCCCGGTCAGCGGTGGCAGCACCTGGATAACCAGCTATCGCTCCAGCTTCACCGAGCTGTCGCCCGAACTCTCGCATATAGCATTCCATAAGCATATTCGCTGCAACTTCAGTATCTGTAAAAGCCGACGAGAGTCGCCGAACGTCATCGACGAACTTAACGGAGCTTAATAGGGCCTCTCTGTCAAGCATAGGTCTACCGAATAGTATATGATCTGCGCTGATGCCCAGGGCACGGCTGAACGCCGCGAGGGTCTGTGCGGGCATGCCACGCTTACCTGATAGGTAGGCCTGAACTGTGTCGTAAGGGATTTGGGTAGCCGTCGCGAGGTCGCGAAGGTTCATCCCACGGACCTTCAGCCAAGCCCGAATCCGAGCCAGGACCCGCAGTTCATCGTCTGATCGACCGAAGTCTCTTGCCATATATGGACGATTGTCCGTAAGCTGACGCCATGTCAGCACCACACTACGCCGATCAGGCCAGGGATCAAAGGAAGCGCCGAGCGGCCGTGCCCGCGGAGATTCGTGCCGCGTTCATCGCACAGGGAACGAACTTCGCTTCCTGGTGTAGGGTTCATCGGATAAGCCGGCCCTATGCGGTCCAATGCCTCACTGGCCAGCGTGCCGGACGATCTGCCGTTGCACTGCGCGAGGTAATTCTGAGGGCGGCGGGGATGGCCTCGCGGCGCGGTGGCGAGTGATGCGCTGGATCAGCGCGGCCCAAGTCGCACCGATCGTGGGGGTTGCGCGATCGACTGCGGCGACTGGCCTCGCCCTCCTGGAAGCCGGTCGCCCGTGGCGCGGCATCCGTCTGCCTCGGGAATGTGTGACGCGCACACCCCGACCAGGTGCCCGCGCCGATGGTGCCTTGATGATCCTGGCATCGGCCCTTCCGAAGGAGTGGATTCGCCACCCCGAGCTGCTCGCCGAGCTCGCCGGCGCCGCGAGTCCGTCCACCGCGCTCGTGCCCTACATCGTCCCCCAGCCGCGCGCCATCGTGGCTCAGGCGTCGCGTGCGCTGACCGTCGCCGGCGCCGCGCCGCTCGACACGGCGGCCGAGGCCGAGGCGATTCGCGCGGCCGTGTCCCATGTGTCGTGCCCGCGCACTCGGCTGGCGCAGACGGCTGAGCTCATCGCCACCCGCACGCTGCGGCGCTCGCCGGAGCGGGGCGTGCTCATCCGTGCCGCGTGCGACACGGTCCCCGGCGTCTCCGCCCGATCGCTGTACCGGGCCATCGGCTGGATCAAGCAGGGGCAGGGGCAGGCGCTTCCCGCCCGCAAGAAGCGCGCTGACGCCGGCAAGCGGCGCGTCCATCTGAGCGCAGCGTTCGATCTCTTCGCTGTCGAAAATGGAGTCCCGCCCGAACGGCTCGCGGAGCTCGCCGAGCGCGTGCGCCGGCTGATCCGCGGCGGTTGGACGGACGCGCACGGTGCGGCCACCGGCTGGCGCTCCATCCGCGACAACATGGGCAAGGTGCTGCGCGCCCTCTTCGCGGAGTACGGCGTCGTGATCCCGCCGCTCGGGCGGCGCGCGTTGGAGCCCCTGATTCCGCCGCACGTTGTGAAGGCCGAACGGCATTTCCGTGATGTCGCTGTGCGCAAGCACGATGCGGGCCGGTGGCACAACCGGCACCGCATCCCGGTCGACCGCTCCATCGCCGGCCTTCTCCCCGGGCAGGTCGTCTGCGTCGACGCAAAGACCGTCGATATCAACATCCGCTGCGACGATGGCGTGCTGCGCTCGATCAAGATCGCCGCGGTGATGGACGTCGCCACGGGGTGGATGGTTGCCGTGCCGATCGCCCCAGAAAAGGGGCGCGGCATCCGGCGCTCCGACACGCTGCTCGCCCTCGGGATCTTCTGCCGCGAGTTCGGTGTTCCGGAGGTGATCCAGCGCGACAACGGCAGCGAGTACGACACGCCCGAGGTCTATGAAGAGATCACGGAGATTGTCCGCGCCGGCCTCTCAGGCGACCGGCCTCCGCTGCGCGAGAAACCGGAGCTGATCGCGAAACCCTACAACGCAGGGACGAAGCCGATCGAAGCGGCGTTCAAGCGTGCGCAGATCAAGGCTTTCGAGCTGATGCCGGGGGCCCACTCAGGCCAGTGGTCAAACAAGCGGACACGGCGGCAGGGTCAGCCGCCATCACCCTATCCAGGCACCTTCGCGCAGTGGTGTGAAGACTTCCAGAAGATGATGCGCCTGCTTAACGAAGACACGCCCTACACGATCGGCGATCGCAAGGGCAAGACGCCGCGCGAGCTCGTTGATGCGGCGATCGCGGACGGATGGAAGGCGGCGGCGCAACTCACTGACGAGGAAGTCGGCTTCGTCTTCTCAGACAGGGATGAGCGCGTCGTGCAGCCCGGCGGGCTCCTCAACTACGGCTCTCTCAAGTTCCGTCACCCGGCGCTCGGGTCGGAGCGATGGATCGGCCGCACGGTCGAGGTTCGCTGGCCGCGGGTCGGATGCGATCCCGCGGCGCCTCCCGTGTTGCACGTGGTCGATCCGAAGATGAAGCGGCGAATCTGTGTCGCCGACGCGACGCGCGCGTCATATCTCGGCAAGGAAGGCATTGCTCGACGGCGCGACCTCGATCGCGCGCAGGCGCGGCATGTCGCGGCGCAGGAAGCGCAGGTTGATCCCTTCAACGTGTTCGAGGGCTCCACGGCCCGCGCCGCGGCGCTGCCTGCCGCGATGCCGATTCCGACCCACGCCACCGCGCGCGCCGTCCCTGACGGCATTCCGTCCGAGGGAGCCGAGGCGGGCGGCGACAAGGCGGGCGGTGCGACGCTGATCGCGCTCGACTCGCCCGAGCACCGGAAGAAGCGCGAGCGCGAGGCACGGAAGGCGCAGCGGCCGCGCTACGTCCTGCGGGGAACCTGGGATGCCCTTGCACGACGGTGAGCAACTTCGGTGCGCCACGGCGCCACGGCACCCCACACCGCTGAGGGGAAGCATCGATCATGGCTGACGTGATCCCGATGAAGCCCGCCGTCGTCGCGCGGGCGCCAGAGCTCCCCGAGGGAGTACTCCCGACGGAGACCGTGGTGCGTCTTGATGCCTTTCTCACAGAGGTGCTCTACGGCGACCCCCTCGATCCTGCTGGTCGCAAGCTCGGCGTGTTCGCCGGACCAACCGGAGTGGGCAAATCGCACCTGGCCCGAGCCTGGGCGCGAGAGCGTGAGGAGCTCTATGTTCTGCTCTCCGGTGGCGATGAGCTGAAACGGCACGATCTCCTCAGGCAACTCTTCTGGGCTCTGAAAGACCACCACACGACGGTAAGGAATCTTGGTTGGTTTGGTCCAGACGACTACAATCCGGCTACCGGCTTCCTGTGGCTGAGGCGGGAGCTCCTTCATCCGCCCGGCCATCCGGAGTTCTCCAAGCCGCTGATCATCGATGAAGCCCAGCGGCTCGCGCCATGCGGTATCATGGCGTTGGCCGATCTAGCGGAGTGCGGCATTCGGATCGCGCTCATCGGCACCGATGAGCTGACCCTGCGGCTCTTCGGCGACCACTCCAAGGAGCATGACCGCCGGCGCTGGGCTCAGGTCTCGTCGCGGTTCACCGATCGCGTCGTGATGCCGCCGATCGATGAACTGCCGATCCAGGAAGACCGCGAGGTGCTGGCGCGTGGCGCTGGCATCCGCTCGGCCGAGGCGATCGGGCAGTTGCGTCGACTGGTGACCGGCGACGGCGCATTGCGGGAGGCGGCGCTGATCATGGCTCGGGCGATCCGGGCGGCTGGGAGCGCCGAGGCCGTCACATCGAAGCACATAAAGGCAGCGGCGCGCGCGTGGGGGATCGATGCCTGAGCGGCTCGCCCGCGCGGCGGAGGTGGCATCGCGCGCGGCCCTCGCGACGCGCTTGGGCGAGCTCGCCCGGCTGCCCGAGAGGCCGCGCCGGCGCGCCTTTGCCCGGCTGGTCGCGGTCCGCGCCCTGCGCGCCTGGTGCTCGTCGCTCGGTGGCCCGCGCTGGCGCGCGGCCGAGCTCTTCGCCGCTGCGTGGAAGGACGGCGCGATCGCGCGCCCGCCGGTGGTCGCGGCCGAGCTTCCACGGTTCTGTGGCCGGTCCGTTCGCACCTGGCACCGAATCAACGACGTGTTCGGTCCCGTGCCGCTCGCCGGCGCCTATCGCCCGCGCCGCTTCGACGTTGCCGCCGACCCGCGCGTGCTGCGCGTTGCCGAAGCGATGGTTCTCTGTAAGCCGAGGATTACGCCCGCGCGGCTGCATGCGGCGCTGCGCAACAACTTCGGCACGGCGGCGCCGAGCAAGTCCGCCTGCGCCCGCTGGCTCGCGGCGTGGCGCGCGGCGAATGCCGCCGCGCTCAAGCGGCAGATCACAGACACGGCACGCGCCACCGGCGCGGCCCGAGGCGCGCGGCGATGACGCGCGCGCGACACGAGATGCGGCCGGCGGGGTGGCCCCCCGCCGGCCCATCCGGGTGGCATGTCGCCGCCCGGCCTTCACCACCGATGAGGACCATCATGGCGAAGAAGTCGAAGGATACAGAGGCGGACCGGAGGGCGCGAGCCTTGCCCGTCAGTCTCGACTCCTGGGGCGCCACCCCCGACTCGGGTGTGACACCGTCGATCCGCGCGCGACGGGTACTCGCCGGCGTCCGTGTGCTTGATCTGGCACTCGCCGCGGCGGCCCGCCGTGACAACAGAACGGGTCGGGACGACGCGGCTGCGATCGCCGAGGCAATGCTGCTGCTGTTGGAGTACGCCTATCGCAACCCCGCATTCCCGCATGGTTTCCGCTTCGAGTCATTCTGGCGCGAGGTCGGAAAGGACGCCCTTCTCGTGTCTGACGGCTGCGCCGTGATCGCGCGCGGCCTCTGGCCACCTGAAGAGCTGCGGTTGTTCCGCCGGAACCTCGCGCGCCTGCGCGCTCGACTCACCGATGCCGCCGGCGACCGTGCGGCGGCGGCTCCGCTCGTAAGCGCGTCTTCAACCCAGCTTGAAGGAGCACACGCATGACGACGCCTGCGAACCACGATCACCGTCCGGTACAGCCGATCGACTTGGAAGCCGGCCTCGCTGCGGCGCTGGTAAGGGAGCTCGCCACCGGCCCGATCGAAGACCCGGTTGCGATCGCGGGCGAGCTCTGCCGGCGCCGCCGCGTCGACGCCGAGCGTGGCGAGCGAACGAACCTGCCGGCCGAGACCCGCCGTGCGGGGCGCATCGCGGTCGACGGCGCGCCGCAAATCTCCGGCCACACCGTCGGCCGCGTCGCCTTGGAGCCGATCCCGGCCGCGCGCATCGTTCTCCTCGTTGCCGACAATCGCCATGTGACGCTCGCCGATCCGGGGCCAGCCGACAGGCTCGGCGTGGCGGTGGACGACGACGTCGACGTGGGAAACATCGTGACGGTTGCGCTCAGCGGCACCGAAGAGGTGACCGCGGCCGAGCACATTAAGCGAGGGGCGCCGCTCGCGCCCGGGCCGCTGGGTCGCGCGGTGATGGCCCGCGGGCTGCCCGGCGACACGATCGGGATCATCGGCTACGCGCTGGCCGAGGCAGCACCCGGCGAGGCCGTCCCGGTGCTGCTGACTCCGGGCGTGCTCTACCCATAGGAGGCGGTCGTGCCCGAGAGGTTCATGACGAAGCGCCACTTCGGGCTGTTGCACGTGGCCCGCCAGCGTCTCGGGCTGACCGATGACGACTGGCGGGCGCTCCTGCATCGCGTCGCCGGCGTGGCGAGCTCGCGCGAGCTCACCCCGCACACGTTCCAGCTCGTGATGGATGAGCTCGGCCGCCTCGGCTTTGCGTCGACCTGGTCGCGCAACACCTTCGGCGGCGTGCGGCCTGGCATGGCCACGCCGGGCCAACTCGCGCTGATCCGCGATCTGTGGCGGGACTTTACTGACGGTGCCGGCGACGATGTGTCGCTCGGCCGATTCATGTCCGGGAAGGGATGGCCGTCGCACCTCCGCTTCCTGGACGGCGAGACGGCACGGAAGGTGATCGGCGCGCTCCGGGTGATGTCGAAGAGGAAGCGGCCGCGCGGCCCGGTGGAAGGGCCGCCGGCTGCGGCATGACGCGCGGTCGGGATTCGATCATGGCGGCGGCCGGGGCGACCTGGTCGCCGCTCCTACATCCGGCGTCGCCTCGGCCACCCCGCGGCGACTTCACCCCCCTCGGGGGCCGTCACGCTCGACCCCCGTCGGAAAACGTCGAGTTTGAAAGGGGTTTGAAAGGGTTTCACGCGAGTCGGCGCGCTGGCGGGTACCCCGGTAGCACCGAAGGTGCCGGAGGCCGCTCAGCGACGCTCTGTGGCCGTTTAACGGACGCAGGCCGGTTTGCGGGCGGTGGGGCTGGCGCCGCGACCAGAGCGGCGCGATACTCACCGCAGCGACGGCGGCGGGTCGGAAGCGGCTCCGAGAACCCCCGCCCGGTGGTCCCGCGGCCTGCTCGCGGGATCTCTCCTCAAGCTCTCCCGCTGAACCCCGTCAGCCTGAGGAAGTGGGCCGAACCGGGCTACCTCCGGGTGGCCATGGCAACCCGCCCGCCTTCGCGCCGTGCGCCCTCCGCGACCGCCGCGCCAGCGCCCCGGAAACACCTGCCGCACCTGCTGCGCGAGATCGCCGAGGTGTTCGGCGAGGCGATGGCGGTCAAGCTCGCCCGTACCTTCGGCGGTCAATACGTCTACCTGCCGAAACGTGCGCTGCCGAGCCACCCCATCGCCAAGGCGACCAACGTCGGGGTGCTCGCGTGGCTGATCCAGCATCATGACGAATGCGAGCGGATCATCGTGCCCTCGGGGCGCGCGCTGCTCATCAGCGACCGCGTCGTGCAGGCGAAGAAGCTGCACGACGCTGGAATGACGGTCGCGCAGATCGCCTCGCGTGTGCGCGTGCACGTGAGGACAGCCCACACCTACCTGCGGCTCGCCCGAGAGAGAGGACTCTGATGACGGAAACCATCCCCGCGGAGGTGCGCCAGGTGCTCGCCGACATGCCGGCCGAGGCGCGCGCCGAGCTCGCCACGTTGGCGAAGGCGATCGCCGCGCTGGACGCGAAGCGCGTGGCGACGGAGGCGCGTCGGGCGAAGGCCGCTGCGGTCGCCGAGCAGATTCAGGCCGCGGCGAACGCGCCGGAGCTCGCGGCCGAGCCGGAGATCGACGCGCCGAGTGCCGATCGCGTCAACGCGCTCATAGAAGGCGCGCAGCCTGGCTTGGCGCCTCACGTCCAGCGAGCGCAGCGCCGTAAGCGGAACGAAGAACGCGGTGCCGCGCAGGCGCAGCTCCGTCACGACGCCGAGGCGCTGGCGGCCGAGGCCGCGCGCCTCGCCGCCGATATCGAGGACCTGGACGAGACGCTGAAGCGCAAGCGCCTCGCCTTCCTTGGCGCCAGCATTCGGGCGCTCGCGGCGGCGGCCCGCCGGCAGATGATCACCTATCTGCGTGGCGCGACGCAGATCGGCCAGGGAGTCCGTGACGCATACTACCCGCTCGGGGCAACCCCACCCGTTACGATAGACGATCTGATCGCTATCAAGGTCGCGTTCTGGCGCGGCGACGGCAGCAACAATCGCGACCACTTCTGGCCGCCGTCCTGGAACGGCCGCGAGAACGCCTATCGTGACGAGCTTCAGCCGTTCGACCCGACCGCCGCCCTCGCGGCATTCGAGGCTGCGCTCCGCGATGACGCGCCGCGCGTCGGCTGATCCGGCCGCGCCGGCCGAGGATCGCGACCAGGCCGAAGCGGTGCTGCGCATGCCCGCCGGCCTGACGGCCGAGGCGGTGGCCGCCCGGCTGCGCCGGCGCTTCGGCGCGAGCGCATGGACCGCCGCGGCGGTGCAGCGGTTCCGGGTGCGCCACGCGCCGTATCTTCGGCGCGGCAAGATCGAGGCCGACATGACGCTGAAAGCGTTCGTCGACGCCCGCGTCGGGGCGATGACGCTCGACCGTCTCGCGGCGCTGCTGCGCGAGCGGTTCGGGCCGGGCGCGCCGAGGCGATCGTCGTTACAGCGCTACATCAAGCGCGAGCGTCGGCGGCTCAACACCATCGCGACCCAGGAGGCGCGCACATGACCCTTAGTGCCGAGGAACTCAACGAAGCCGTAGCCGAGCTCGCCTACCAGGACCAACAGAATGGCGTGCCGCCGGAGCCGTTTCGCGACACCGTGCAGCTAGCCGCGCGGATGTCACCCACCGAAGCGCGGATGCTTGTGGTCCGCGCGATCGCCGGCACCGTCGAGCCAGGCAAGGAATGGGCCGGGACGCCCGAGGGGATCGCGCGCCAGATCGCGCGCGCGGCCTCGGCGCTGGAAGCGCGCCGCGCGGCCGTCGGCATGCCGATCGCCTATGCCGAGGCGGTGCACCGCGTCACGCCCGAGGTGACTTGGCTCGCCGGCGGACCGATGCCGCCGGTGCCCGGCGAGCAGCCGCGCCCGCTCGCCGTGCCGACGCCGGCGGGCGGCACCGTCACCGTATTCCGGTAGGTGCCGGGTCACGTGACCGATCTCACCGTCCGCCTCGTCCTGACCGCCGACGGGCGGCCGCTGCGGACGGAGATCGTCGGCGCGACCCGGCAGGTCGAGCAGTTCACCACCCAGCTCGAACGCGGCGGGGTGCGGGTCGAGCGGAGCTCGGTGCAGGCCGAGGGCGCGATGCGGCGGGTCGGCGCGGCGGCCACCGGCGCCGGCACGCAGATCGCGACCGCGATGGACGGCCGGGCCACGCCGTCGGTGACGAGGCTCCAGACGGCGCTGTTCCGCGCCTCGACGGCCGCGAGCACGGTGCTGACCACGGTCGGCGGGATGCCCGGGCAGTTCGGCGCGGTGGCGAATGCCGGCGGGCGGATGGCGGCGGCGCTGTCGGGCGGGCTCGCCGGTGTGGCGGTGCAGCTCGCCGCGTTCGGCGCGCAGATGCTGTTCGCGCAGCGCTCGACCGAGACCGCCGAGCAGGCGAGCCGCACGTTCGGCGACGCGCAAATTGTGCTGCAGCGGGCGTTGAGCGGAGTCTCAGACACGCTGGAGACCGCCGAGCAGCGCACGCGGCGACTGACCATCGCGCAGCGGCAGAACGCGCTGGCGCAGCTCGAAAACGCGCGCGTGCTGCTGGAGCGCCAGCGCGCCGAGGCGCGTGCCTTCGTTCAGGGTACGGAGGCCGAGATCGCGCGGCTGCGCAGCCAGCTCGGGGAGCAGGACTTCGACTTCCAGACGTTCCGTGACGGCGCCGCGCCGCAGCTTCGCGAAAGGGCCAACCTGCTCCGCGTGCTGGAAGCGCAGCTCGACTCGCTGGCCGCGGCCGAGCGGCGGCTGTTCAACGCGCCGCTGCCGAGCGGCAGGCCGGAGGCACGGGCCGGCGGCGCGGCGCGGCCGGCGGCGCGGGCGGAGCTCGATCCGTTCGCGCGGCTGCGGGAGGCGGGCCGCGCGCTGGAGCAGGAGCTGCGCACGCCGCTGGAGCGCTATCGAGACGAGCTCCAGCGGCTCGACAACCTGTTTCAAGGCGGGTTCATCAACACCGAAACATGGACCCGTGGCCTCGCCCGCGCCGGCGAGGAATTGCAGAAGGCGCAGCGCTCGGCCGAAGGCGCGAGTGCGGGCGTCTCCGGCCTCGAAGGCGCCTTCGAGCGGCTTGAAGAGTCGATCGAGGGGGTTGGTCGCGCCTCGGCGCAGATGCTCGCGGATGCGCTGGTCGGCGTGCGCGCGCTCGAAGGCGGCGTGATGGGGCTGATCCAGCGCTTCGCGTCGGACGTGCTGCGCAAGCTGATCTACGATCAGATCACCGCGCCACTCGCGCAGGCCGCGGGCGTGTTGCTGCGGTCCGGCCTCGGCTCACTGTTCGGCGCGTTCAGCGGTGCTTCGGCGCACAGCATCCCCGGCCCGCCGATCATCCCGGTCACCGCGACACCTCTGCACACCGGCGGCATTGTCGGCCGCGAGGGCGGGGCGTCGCGCGCGGTGCCCGAGGCGCTGTTCGCGCACGCGCCGCGGCTGCACTCGGGCGGGTTCATCGGCCCGGGCGAGGTGCCGATCATCGCGAAACGCGGTGAGGGCGTGTTCACGCCCGAGCAGATGGCGGCGATGGGCAGCGGCACGGTGATCGTGCAGAACATTGACCAGCGCGGCGCCGGGGCGCCGCCGATCCAGACCGAGACCGGGCGCGGTCCCCGCGGCGAGCTCGTCATCCGTCAGATCATCCGAAACGAAGTCAGCCGAGGGATTGCCGATGGCGCGTTCGACCGCGAGATGGGCATGGCCTACGGCGCGCGCCGCGCAGGGCTGCGATGAGGGGCGCGTGTCACATGCTCGTCTCGCCGAAAGGCGAAACGGTCGACGCGATCCTCGCGCGTTGTCTGACCGTGGGGGCGCGCGGGGCGGCCGTCGTGTTTCTCGCGCAGAATGATGCCTTCTACCCCTACTACCGCTATGTCGCGCGGCGGCGCTGGCAGCACGAGATCGTTGAGGAGGGCGCCGGCGTCGTGATCCTGCTTGCGCGCCCCTGGAAGATCGCTTGCTTCGAGGCGCTGTCCTACGGCCGCTGGATCGCCGGCGCCACCGCGCTCGCGCTCGCGAGCTGGATTGTCTGACGTGACCGCCCACCTCCCCGCCTCGGCTTCGCGGTCGCTCGCGACCTGGGGCAACGATCCGCTGCGGGGCACGTTCGGTGATCGGATCGAGCCCGACCCGCTGGCGCTGCCGCCACGCGGCGCAGCGCGCGGCCTCGCGGTGTTCCGGGCGCTGGAAGCGGACGGTGAGGTCGGGGCCGGGCTTCAGAAGCGCAAGGCGGCCGTGATCGGACGGCGCTGGGAGATCAGCCCCGGCGCCGACACGCCGGCCGGCCATGCCGCCGCCGAGCTCGTGTGCGCCGCACTCGTCAACCTCAACGTCGAGCAGCTCATCGGGAGCTGTCTCGACGCGCGGCTCATGGGCGTGTCGATCGTCGAAGTGATCTGGACCGAGGCGCCCGGCGGCATGCTGGTCCCGCTCGACACCAAGCATCGCGACCAGCTCCGCTTCACCTTCCGGGACGCGCAGCCCGAGCCCGAGCTTCGGCTGTTGACGCGCGCGCAGCCGCAGGACGGCGAGGCGGTGCCGGAACGGAAATTCATCGTGCACCGGCATGGCAGCCGCTACGGCAATCCCTGGGGCCAAGGGCTGGGGCCGGTGCTGTTCTGGCCGGTTTTCTTCAAGCGCCGCGGCATCGCGTTCTGGGTTGGCGCGCTGGAACGCTTCGGCCAGCCGACGGCGATCGGCCGCTACCCGCCCGGCACGGCGGAGGAAGAGCAGAAGAAGCTCCTGCATCTGCTCGCCACCATCGGAACGGAGGCCGGCGCGATCCTGCCGCAGGGGATGACGGTCGAGCTTCTGGAGGGGCTGCGCGAGGCTGGCATGGAGGGGCATGCGCAGCTCGCGCGCTACATGGACGCGCAGATCGCGCTGGCGATCTGCGGCGCGACCCTGGAAAGCCACA
Organism: Elioraea sp.; assembly: GCF_051860475.1. Taxonomy (NCBI): domain Bacteria; kingdom Pseudomonadati; phylum Pseudomonadota; class Alphaproteobacteria; order Acetobacterales; family Elioraeaceae; genus Elioraea; species Elioraea sp. The sequence goes on from NZ_JBHYDW010000047.1 coordinate 19,241, forward strand.
CGCATCTGAACAGCGTGCGCCAGCTCGCCGCGGCCGACGCGGCAACTCTCGCCACGACGCTCCATCACACGCTGCTGCACTGGATCGTCGATCTCAACATGCCGGGCGCGCCGGTGCCCTTCATCCGCTGGGACTTCACTGACGGGCGCGCCTCGGCCAAGCGCGCCGAGGTCGACGCGATCCTGTTCAGCATGGGCTACCGCCTGCGGGAGGATCGGCTGCGCGAACGCTACGGCACCGGCTATCAGATGCAGGCGCCGGAGCGCCCGTCATGAAGGAGCGCGTTCCCGTCGAGACCTGCCGCATCGTCGCGCGACCGCATCCGTTCTCTAGCGAACGGATCGACCGCACCGTCAAGGCCGGCGCGACGATCGCCGAGCTGCTCGCCGAGGCGGTGCCGGATCGGGTGCTGCACGGCTACGCGCACGTGTCGCTGATCGATGATGCGATGACGTGCGAGACGGTGCCCGTGCCGCGCGAGGTCTGGACGCGCGTCCGCCCCAAACCTGGTACACGCGTGCAGATCACGCTGGTGCCGATGGGTGGCGGACGCGGGAAGAACCCGCTGCGCACGCTGCTGTCGATCGCCGTGATCGCGGCGAGCTTCTTCCTGGGCGCAACGGTCGGTGGCCTCCTCATTGGCGAGGTCGGCTCGACGTTCCTCGGCCTGACGGTGACCAAGTCGCTACAGGCGGCCGTCGGCGGCTTCATCATCCCCTGCGCCGGCCCGCTGCTATTCTGCGCCGTTCCCCCACAGAAGGAGGTCTTCTGATGACGCTGCTGCTCGCCACGGTAGCCCCGGGCTTCGCCCTTCTCTCCCAGGACACGGCCTTCGCCGGGACGGCAGCGGCCTCGGCCGAGCTGCTCGCGCGCGAGGCCGTCACGGCCGGCGGCTTCGCCGGCGACGCCATGCCCGGCGCACCGGGCGGCGAGGTCGCACCGATCGATCACCACCGGGCGAAGATTCAACTCATTCCCGGCCTGCGCGTCGCGATCGGTGGCGCCGGCTGCGTCGCGACCCATTTCCGATGGCTTGAGCGCCTGGTCACGGCCGGTGTCGGCTCGATCGAGGACATCTCGGCCGTCGCACCCGAGCTGCTCGCCGGCGCCTGGTCGCGAGGCGCCGCCGGCCCCTACATGGCCGTCGCGGTCGGCTGGTCGGACATCGAAGGCCGGCCGCTCGGCTTCGCCCTTGCCTCGGGCGAGGGGTTCGTGCCGCGGCGGATCGAGCCGGGCAGCGGACACGCTCTTCATCCCGGCCCGGCGACCGATGACGCCGCCTATGACGATCTCGCCACCATGTGGCAGCCGGCCGCGCTCGGCCACGGTGCGCTGCCGTTCCATCGGGCTTATGGTGCGAATGTCGCCCGCGCCTGGTCGGCCGGCCGCTACCCGCGCGGGATGGTGGTCGGGGGCTTCCTTCAGACCGTGACGATCACCGAAGACGGCGTGACCGATGCCTGGGCCGCCTTGCCCGGCGAGGTGCCGAGCGTGCTCCAAAGCCCGATCGGGCCGCTCAGCGTCGCGCTCGGGCCGGACGACACCCTTCAGTTCCACGCTGGCGGCCTGGTCATGGTCGATCCGGAACAGCGGGACGCCCTCGAACGGGCGCTGTTAGAACGGTCTCAAGCGGCCTTGGACGCTGCTTGAGCCGAGGTTCGCGCGGCGGCGCTGTCCATGCGGGTGAGACGCCGCGCGGATGGAGGGGGCGGGGCTCTGGTCCGGCGCCCGCCCCCTCGCTTCCCCGGCCACACGATTACTTGCCGGCGACTTGGTCGGCTGATCTCCCTGCCGGGGGCCGAGAGCGGCCCGCGACCCGATTTTTCAGAGGGTCAGGGAGGGATCGTTGCCGTCCAGGTACATCCATGGATGGTCCCGCCCCATCTCGGTTCGCCGTTGCCAGAAACCGATGTCCAGTGCCAGAGATCGATATCCCCTCTATCGTGCGGTGATGCAGCGGCCTGGCTGGGGACGGAATGCCCTGTGAATCGCGGGGATCGTTCGCGCGCCGCCGGTGAGTCCCGGGGATCGCGGGGATGACGCGCCTCGGGGCGTGACGATCTCCGGCAGCACGCAGGAACATAATACGAACATCAACAGGGAGATCGGGCGGCTGGACAGGTAGGTGTTGTGGATAAGTCACGGGGCCGTACCACATGCCGTGTGTCAGCAAAGTCCCTACCCCAACATCTTGATCCTCAGCCTTCGGTTGTGCGTCAATCCGAACTCCGTCGCCGTGGGAGGGACCGTTCGTGCTCGACGTCGTGCAGTTCGATACCGTGCAGCTTCCGGGCCGCCATCCGGTGCGGGTGGACCGCACGCGCGATTCGCTGCTGACCGATTTCGGCCGCGCGACGCTGGACGACCGCTACCTGATGCCGGGCGAATCGTACCAGGACCTGTTCGCGCGCGTCGCCTCCGCCTTCGCCGACGATGCCGCGCATGCGCAGCGGCTCTATGACTACATCTCGAAGCTCTGGTTCATGCCGGCGACGCCGGTGCTGTCGAACGGCGGCACCACGCGTGGCCTGCCGATCTCGTGCTTCCTGAACGAGGCCTCCGATTCGCTCGACGGCATTGTCGGGCTGTGGAACGAGAACGTCTGGCTCGCCTCGAAGGGCGGCGGCATCGGCAGCTACTGGGGCAATCTGCGCTCGATCGGCGAGACGGTGGGCAAGGTCGGCAAGACCTCGGGCGTGATCCCGTTCATCCGGGTGATGGACAGCCTGACGCTCGCAATCAGCCAGGGCTCGCTCCGGCGCGGCTCGGCGGCGGTGTATCTGCCGGTGCACCATCCGGAGATCGAGGAGTTCGTCGAGATCCGCCGGCCGACGGGCGGCGATCCGAATCGCAAGGCGCTCAACCTGCATCACGGCGTCCTGGTGCCGGATGCGTTCATGCGCGCAGTGGAGGCGGGCGAGGCGTGGGCGCTGACCAGCCCGAAGGACGGGTCGGTGGTGCGGCGCGTCTCGGCGCGCGCGCTCTGGATCCGCATCCTGACGGCGCGGATCGAGACCGGCGAGCCGTATCTCGTGTTCTCCGATCATGTGAACAACGCGCGGCCGGAGCATCAGAAGCTCGCGGGGCTGGAGGTGAAGACCTCGAACCTGTGCAGCGAGATCACGTTGCCGACCGGGATCGATCATCACGGGCGGCAGCGCACGGCGGTGTGCTGCCTGTCGTCGCTGAACCTGGATACGTGGGACCAATGGCACGACGATCCGCTGTTCATCGAGGACGTGATGCGGTTCCTCGACAACGTGCTGCAAAGCTTCATCGACAATGCGCCAGAGGGGATGGAGCGGGCGCGGTACTCTGCCATGCGCGAGCGCTCGGTCGGGCTCGGCGTGATGGGGTTCCACTCGTTCCTGCAAGCGAAGCGCGTGCCGTTCGAGAGCGTGATCGCGAAGGTGTGGAACAGGCGCATCTTCCGTCACATCAAGGCGCAGTGCGATGCGGCGTCGCGCGTGCTGGCGGAGGAGCGCGGCCCGTGCCCGGATGCGGCCGATTACGGGATCATGGAGCGGTTCTCGAACAAAATCGCGATCGCGCCGACGGCGAGCATCAGCATCATCGCGGGCAACGCGTCGCCGGGGATCGAGCCGATCGCGGCGAATGTGTTCGTGCAGAAGACGCTGTCGGGGTCGTTCGCGGTGCGCAACCGCGCGTTAGCGGCGCTGCTCGCCGAGAAGGGGCGCGACGACGACGAGACCTGGACCTCGATCACGGTGAGCAAGGGCTCGGTGCAGCATCTCGATTGCCTGGACGAGCATGAGAAGGCGGTGTTCCGCACGGCCTATGAGCTGGATCAGCGCTGGGTGATCGAGCATGCGGCCGATCGCACGCCGTCTGTGTGCCAGAGCCAGTCGGTGAACGTGTTCCTGCCCGCGAACGTGCACAAGCGGGACCTGCACCAGATCCATTTCCAGGCGTGGAAGCGCGGGATGAAGAGCCTCTACTACTGCCGCAGCCTGTCGATCCAGCGCGCGGACACGGTGAGCGAGAAGGCGGTGCGGGTGGAGGCAGCGAACGACGTCGCATCCTTGCCGGTGGTCGCGGCGGCGGCGCAGGCGCGGACCTACGAGGAGTGCTTGGCCTGCCAGTAACGGCCGGCGCTGAGTTCATGGTATTGGGGGTGCGGGGGGATGGGCCAATGGCCCTTCGCCCCCGCGTTGATGGGATCGACAGCATGACAGAGAACAACGGCACGGCGCGCCTCGACCTCCTGACCGAGAACCCGGTCTACAAGCCCTTCCGCTACCCCTGGGCCTATGACGCCTGGCTCACGCAGCAGCGCATCCACTGGCTGCCCGAGGAGGTGCCGCTCGCCGACGACGTGAAGGACTGGCACAAGTCGCTGACGAAGGCCGAGCGCAACCTGCTCACCCAGATCTTCCGCTTCTTCACCCAGGCGGATGTCGAGGTGAACAACTGCTACATGAAACATTACGCCCAGGTGTTCAAGCCGACCGAGGTGCTGATGATGCTGTCGGCGTTCTCGAACATCGAGACGATCCACATCGCCGCCTACAGCCACCTGCTCGACACGATCGGCATGCCCGAGATCGAGTACACGGCCTTCCTCAAGTACAAGGAGATGAAGGACAAGTACGACTACATGCAGACCTTCCGGGTGGATTCGAGGGCCGAGATCGCCAAGACGCTCGCCGCCTTTGGTGCGTTCACGGAAGGGTTGCAGCTGTTCGCCTCGTTCGCGATCCTGATGAACTTCCCCCGCTTCAACAAGATGAAGGGGATGGGCCAGATCGTGTCATGGTCGGTGCGCGACGAGACGCTGCACTGCCTCAGCGTGATCCGGCTGTTCCGCACCTTCGTGGCTGAGAACCCGGAGATCTGGACGGATGGGCTGAAGCGCGAGATCCGCGCGATCTGCGAGACGATCGTGCACCACGAGGATGCGTTCATCGATCTCGCGTTCGAGCTCGGCGGGGTGGAGGGGCTCGATGCGCCCTCGGTGAAGCGCTACATCCGCTTCATCGCCGACCGGCGGCTGGTGCAGCTCGGGCTCGAGCCGATCTACGCGGAGGCGAAGAACCCGCTGCCCTGGCTCGACGAGATGCTGAACGCGATCGAGCACACGAACTTCTTCGAGAACCGCGCGACCGAGTACAGCAGGGCGGCCACCCAGGGCACGTGGGAGGAGGCGTTCGCCGACCACGTGTTCGACTCGCCGCAGCCGACGGGCGCGATCCTGACGCACTGACGGCCCTCGCCTCGATCCGCTTCCGGGGGCGGCGGGACGGGTGGCGGCGGGCCGTCAGGGCTGCGTGCCCGGCGACGGCGGCGGCGCGGGGATCAGTCCCGCTGCCAGCGCCGGTCGCCCTGCCGCGACTGCCGGCCGCCCTGATCGCGCCGGTGCTCGCTCCGCTGCCCGAGGCGGTGGCCGTGATCCGACCGGCGCTCGCCCTGGTGCCAGTGGCGGTCGCCGCGGCCCGGTGGCCGGTCCCAGTGCCGCGGCGGTCGCGGTGCCGGGGCCACCACGCGCACCCGCGGCGGCGGTGCGTAGACGCGGGGCCGGTAGGTGTAGGCAGGATAGGCTGTGTAGCCGTAGCCCGGATAGGAGTAGGTCGCGTGGCCGTAGGTGTACGCCGGATAGGCGTAGCCCGGGCCGTCCGCATAGGTGGCGCAGCCGGAGACCAGCAGAGCCGCGAGCAGCAGAAGCTTGCGCATCGGTCCCTCCCCTCGATGGCGGCACCTTACCGGGGGATCATGGCGGCGCCACGTGGGGATCGTGGCGGCGCGGCGGCGGACACGCCGGCGTCGCGCCGGCTCAGCCGGCCGGGTCTGCGCCCCCCAGCACGTCGCGCGGGGCGGTCGCGAGGTGCTGGTGCCGGTAGGGCTTGTCCAGCAGCGCCGGCCCGGGGCCTGCGGCCGGGTTGCCGGAGGTGAACAGCACCTTGAGCGCCGGGTGAAGGGCGCGCGCCTCCTCGGCGAGACGCCGTCCGTCGATGGCCCCGGCGAGGCCGATATCGGTGAACAGCAGGTCGACCGGGCGCTGCCGCAGCGTCTCCAGCGCCTCGGCCGCGCTCGCCGTAGCCAGCACCTGGTAGCCGAGGGCACGGAGCTGTGCGGCGGCCGCGGCACGGATGCCGGAATCGTCCTCGACCAGCAGGATGGTCTCGGTGCCGCCCTCGGGGGCGGGCTCCTGCGGCCCGGCGGCCTCCGCCGGCGCGCGCGGCAAATAGAGCGTCACGGTGGTGCCCTGGCCGGGCTCGGAGCGGATCTGCAACCGGCCCTTCGACTGCTCGACGAAGCCATAGACCATGCTGAGGCCGAGGCCGGTGCCCTTGCCCACGCCCTTGGTGGTGAAGAACGGGTCGCAGGCGCGCGCCAGCACCTCGGGCGACATGCCGGCGCCGGTGTCGCTGACGGCGATCATCACGTGATCCTCGGCCGCGCCAGCGGCTGCGCCATCCTCCGGGTCGAGCCGGACATTGCCGGTCTCGATCGTCAGCCGCCCGCCCTCCTGCATGGCGTCGCGGGCGTTGACGCAGAGGTTCAGCACCGCGCTCTCGAGCTGGAGCGGGTTGGCGAGCGCCGGCCAGGTCGCGCCGTTGCTGATCAGCGCGATCTCGATCCGCGCGCCGAGGGTGCGCACCAGCATGGCGCGCATCCGGGCGAGCAGGGCATCGACATCGGTCGGCTCGGCGGCGAGCGGCTGGCGGCGGGCGAAGGCGAGCATGCGCGTGGTGAGCTCGGCCGCGCTCTCGGCGGCGTTCAGCGCTGCCTCGGCGAGCTCGCGCAGTTCCTGCTCGGCGGCGAGCGCGCGGCTGAGCAGCTCGGTGTTGCCGAGGATGATGGTGAGGATGTTGTTCAGGTCGTGGGCGATGCCGCTGGTCAGCCGCCCCACGACCTCCAGCCGCTCGGAGAGCCTGAGCCGCTCCTCGGTGGCGCGGAGCGCGGTCACGTCCTCCTGGAAGCCGATGAAGTGGGTCGGGTTGCTGTCCGGCCCGGCGATCGGGACGATGATGTGGCGCGCGCGGAACAGCGTGCCGTCCCTGCGGCGGTTCATCACCTCGGCGGTCCAGACTTGCCCGGCGCGGATGGTCGTCCAGAGCCTGGCGTAGAAGTCGGGGTCCTGGCGGCCGGATTTGAGCAGGCGCGGCGTCTGGCCAAGTGCCTCGGCGGCGGGGTAGAGGGTGAGGCGCTCGAACGCCTCGGTGACGTAGCGGATGGTGCCCTGGTTGTCGGTGACCATGACCGCGAGCGGCACCGTGGCGATGGCTTCGGCGAAGACGGAGGGGGCAAGGTCGGCGGGCATCGGGCCTCGGGGAGGGCTCCGGTTGGGCGTCGGCCGCTGGCTGCGCGCGGGGCAACCAACCCGGTGCCGCACGGCGAGCCGGTGCGGAGTGGGGTCAGCCTAGCACTCCCGCGCGTGCCGCGAGAACTGGCGCGGGCAGAACAACCCGGGGCTGTGGCGCGGGTACAACGGCGGGTAGCGGTGATCGCTGCGTGGGGACGTGGGGTTGAGCTTCAGGTCAGCGAAGGGGTCAGGGCCGCAGTCGAAATGGGCGTTGAGGGCGGTCCAGCGGTCAGGCGGTGCTCCCTCGCCGTGAGGCTCGGTCTGGTGACGGGAGGCGAGGGCGTGTCTGTGGTGGTCCCGATCGCTGCCGCGATGGCGCGTCGCTCACCGCCCGAGGGCGGCCGCCGGCGTGCAATATCGGCCAACGCGGAGGTGGCGTGGGGAGCCCCATGTCTCTACTCGGGAACGTGTGTTGCGTCGTCGCGCAGACTAAGAGCCCATCCGGGAAGAAGTTGAGTCGTTTGAATCGGCTGTGATTCGCTGCGTCAGCAGACGATTCGCGGAGG
>NZ_JBHYDW010000048.1:0-26810 GCF_051860475.1 Elioraea sp.
GCTGACCGAGCGCCTTGGCGAAGGCGCGGATCTGCGCCGGGTTGACCACCACCACTGGCAGTTCGGCGGCGGCGAGCGCGGCGGCAACGACGACCTCGACGCCGCCGGTGGCTTCCAGTGCGACCAGCTGCGGGGCGAGCGCGCGCAAGCGCTCCACCAACTGATCGAGCCCTACGGCGTTGCGTGCGACGGTGAAGGTCTCGCCGCTCGGGCGGACATGCACGTCCAGCCGATCCTTCGAGACGTCGATGCCGATGATGGTGGGTTCCATGGCGACCCGTCCTTGCTGAAGCGGGCTTCGCATTGCGCGGCCCGGGCGACTGTACGGGTTCGATGGAACGACGGGCGGGGCCCCAGGCTTTCCCACGGCCTCGCGCGGCCCAGGGCCAGTCGGGCTCCCGCCCGCCACCGCAACCGTCACTCTATGACGATTGCGGACACCAGAGTTACAAGGGCCTCCCGGCCCTTTCCCCAGGTTGCCTTCTGGCCTTACGCTGCCGGGGCAAGACCTGCCGGGGGTGTGATGGACGTGATCTGGATCCTGCTCGCGCTCGCCGCCGTCGTCGTCGGCTACGTCATCGTCACGTTCAACCAGCTCGTTTCGTTACGAAATCGTGTGCGCGAGGCGTGGTCGGACATCCAGGTGCAGATGAAGCGCCGCTACGACCTGATTCCCAACCTGGTCGAGACGGTGAAGGGTTACGCCGGGCATGAGCGCGGCACGCTGGAGAGCGTGGTCAAGGCGCGCGGCGAGGCGATGGCCAACACGGGCGATCCCGCCAGCCAGGCACGCTCGGAGAACATGCTTCAGGCGACGCTGAAGTCGCTGTTCGCGCTGGTCGAGAACTATCCGCAGCTCAAGGCGGATGCGAACTTCGCCAAGATGCAGGCGGACCTGACGGACACCGAGAACCGCATCAAGATGGCGCGCCGCTACTACAACGGCTCGGTGCGCGATCTGAACATCAAGGTCGAGCAGTTCCCCTCCAATCTGGTCGCGCGGCAGTTCAGTTTCGTCCAGGCGCAGTTCTTCGAGCTCGACGAGGACGAGGCGGTGGCCGCTTCCCGCCCGGTGCGCGTCGATTTCGGCGCGCAGCGCAGCTAGGGGTTGACCGGTGCGGCTGCCTTACCGGGGACTGGCGCGGCTTGCCGTCGCGGCTACGCTGCTGCTGCTGGCCCTTGCGGGTCCGGCAACGGCGCAGCGTGTTGAGCACATCCGCGAGTTCACCGCGCGGATCGAGGTGCAGTCCGACGGGTCGGTCGAAGTGACCGAGGAGGTCGAGGTGCTCGTGCTCGGCCATGCGATCAAGCGCGGGATCTTCCGCGACCTGCTGCTCGGCTCGGTCGATCCGTTCGGGCTGATCTCGCCGAAGTTCGAGGTGCTGGAGGCGCTGCGCAACGGCGAGCCGGAGACCTACCGGACGGAGAGCCGAGGCGACTTCCTGCGGATCTATCTCGGCCAGCAGGACGTGCTGCTGCAGCCGGGCATGTACCGGTATCGCCTGCGATACCGCATGGCAGAGCAGGTCGATTTCCACGAAGGCTACGACGAGATCTACTGGAACGCGAACGGAACGGGCTGGCGGTTCGTCACGCTGAGGGTTCAGGCCGAGGTCGTGCTGCCGCCGGGGGCGCGCATCCTCCAGCACGCCGCCTATACTGGACACGCCGGCGATCAGGGGGGCGACTTCCGGGTGGCCGGCCAGACCGACCGGAGCATCCTGTTCGTCACCACGAGACCGCTGGCGGCTGGCGAGAATCTGACGGTCGCGATCGGCTTCCCGAAAGGCATCGTGACCCCGTCCGATCGATTTCAGTGGCTGGTCTGGCTGATGGGCCAGAACCCCATCGAGGTCGCGGGCGTGCTGTTGCTGGTGCTGCTCGGCTACTACACCGTGGTGTGGTTCCGGGTCGGCCGCGACCCGAGGGCCGGCGTGATCGTGCCGATCTACCAGCCGGAACTGCCGCCGGCGGCGATGCGCTACATCCGCCGCATGGGCTTCGACAATGATTGTGTGGCGGCCGCGCTGCTCAATCTGGCGGTGAAGGGCCATGTGCGATTCGAGGAAGACGCGAAGAACAAGCTCACCCTTCACCGCGTGCTGGCGCCGGAGGGGGCGCCCGAGCCGTCGCCCGGCGAGGCGACCCTGCTCTACGGCATCTTCGGCAACCGCGCGAAGGTGGAGCTGGACGACAAGAACCAGGCGATCCTGTCGCGGGCGAAGTCCGCGCTGCAGAAGCACTTCGACAAGACCTTCAACCGGGTATTCTTCCGCCGCAACTTCGGCTGGTTCGTGCTCGGCATGGTGCTGACGGTGCTGGGCTGGATCGTGGTATCGCTGACCCAGCCGGAGCTCTTTTTCGCCTTCCCCATGGTCGCCTGGGTCGGCGGAGTCGCCTTCATGTTCATGGTGGTGTTCCGCCAGTTCTGGCACCACCTGAGCGTATGGAGGGCCGGCGGCGAGTCCATCCACCTGATCACGTGGATCATCTGCGCCGTGATCCTGGTGCCGATCAGCGTCTTCCTCGGCACCGCGATCGTCACGACCAGCGGCGAACTCGGATGGGAGGTGAGCGCGGCCGTGCTGGCGCTCGGCGCGGTCAACACGCTGTTCCATCATCTGCTGAAGGCGCCGACCGCGGTCGGCCGGACCGCGCTCGACGAGATCGAGGGCACAAGGCGCTATCTGACGGTGGCCGAGGCCGACCGGCTGCGCTTCCACAACCCGCCCGACCGCACGCCCGAGCATTTCGAGGCACTGCTGCCCTATGCGGTCGCGCTCGGGGTCGAGACGGACTGGACGCGCCAGTTCAGCGGCGTGCTCGAACGCGCCTCGGCAGCCCGGGGCGAGCGCGAGTATCGCCCGCACTGGTACCGCGGCTCGCGCTTCAGCGGTGCCCGCGTCTCGTCGCTCGGTCAGGCGCTGAGCAGCAGCTACAGCAGTGCCTCGGCGCCGAAGTCGAGCGGTTCCAGCAGCGGTTCCCGCGGCGGCGGGTCGAGCGGCGGTGGCCGCGGCGGCGGCGGCGGCGGGGGGTGGTAGTGCGTCCGTTCGGAGCGCGCGCCCGCGTCACGACGATCCGTGACCATGCGGGAGCCCGGAGCCCCGCGCGCGATGCCGCCATGCCTGGCCGACCATGGCTCAGCGGCAAGGCTCGGCGGAATCATCGGCGGCATCAGTAGATCGTCCAGCCGCCGTCCACGATCAGGGTGTGGCCGACGATGTAGCGGCCGGCATCCGAGACCAGGAGCAGGATCGGGCCGACGAGGTCCTCGGGCCTGCCCATCCGCCCGGCTGGAATGTGCGCGAGCGCGCGCTCGATCCGGCCAGGCTCGGACTTCATCGAGGTGATGAAGGGCGTGTCCATCAGCCCGGGCGCCAGCGCATTGACGCGCACGCCGTAGCGGGTCCAGTCGAGCGCCAGCGCCCGTGAGAGCTGCACCACCGCTGCCTTGCTCGCGCAGTAGGCCGGCCGGCCGTCGAGCGGGGTGATTGCGCCCTGCGAAGCGACGTTGACGATCGCGCCGCCGCCGCGCTCGATCATGTGGCGGCCGAACGCGCGGTTCCAGAAGAAGAGCGCGCGCAGGTTCACATCCATCAGCGCATCGAACTCATCCGGCGTGGTCTCGAGCGCGTCCTTGCGCAGCGCCCGGCCGGCCGCGCAGAGCAGGATGTCGACACGCCCGAACCGCTCGACGCTGGCGGCGTGGGAGTGCTCGATGACGCCGAGATCGGCGACATCGCCGACGACAGTGAGCAGCGCATCGCCCTCGCCCGGGGCCGCATCGGCGAGCGCGGCGAGCCCGTCGGCGTCGCGATCGACGGCGACGATCGCGGCCCCGGCCTCCGCCATCGCCAGCGCCATCGCGCGGCCGAGTCCGCTCGCCGCGCCGGTGACGACGGCGGTGCGGCCGGAGAGGTCGAAGACACCCGGCGGCATCGCCGTCAGTCCGTGCCGGGCGCGCGTCGGCGCGCGAGCCGCTCGCTGATCCCGAGCAGGCGGTCGACGTTGCCCCCCAGGATCCTGTCCTTCTCGCCCGCGGTCAGGAACGTGGAGTGCCGCCGCACGTAGTCCAGCGACTGCTTGTAGGTGCAGAATCGCTCGACGTTCGGCGCATCCGACCCCCAGACCAGCTTGTCGGCGCCGAACAGGTCGCGCATCCCGCGCAGTAGGGCCTGCGCCTCGGGGTAGGGATAGTCCCACCTGCCGCCCCAGGTGATCGGGAACATCACCTCGATCAGCAGGTTCGGGTGGCGATACGCCGCGAGCACCTCGTCGGGGAACTCCCAGCGCCCCGACATGCCGTAGAGCCCGACCGGCGGGCCCATCACCAGCACCCAGCGGATGTCCGTGTAGCTGTCCATCAGCCGCTTCAGGCCGATCATGTTCGCCACATAGCTTGCGCCGTCGTAGTCCGGCGTGGGCGGCGCCTCGAAGAACACCGGCAGCTTCCACGTGTTCACCCGGCTCCAGAACGGTTCGAGTGCGGGGCTGTCGAAGCGGATGTCGAAGTCGTAGCGCGCGAAACCATCGAGCGCGAAGTAGACGGCGTTCAGCCCAAGAGAACGGTGTGCCCGCTCGAGCTCCGCGAGCCCCGCCTTCGTGTGCGCGCGCGCCTCGTCCAGGTTCAGCAGGGCCGTGAACCGCTCGGGGTACTGGGTCTGCGCGAAGGCGTTGTAGTCGTTCATCGCGCCATATCCGCCTCCGGCCTGCAGTACCGCGTGGTCGACGCCACCGACCATCATGTTGGCGAGCATCAGCTCGGGCGGGGCGACGATCTCCTGCATGCCCACCGGCATGTACTGCACGGAGTAGTCCTCGCCGTCGACCATGAAGTCCAGCCGGCCATAGATGCCGACGCGGAAGTTCACATCCTTGAGCCCTGACCACCCGTTCCGTCCCTTGTGGAACAGCAGCGACCCGGAGACCTCGGTCCCGTCGCGGACACGGAACACGCGTGACGAGGTACGGGTCTGGACCTTCTGCATGTAGCGCCGGTGGATCTCGCGCGACGAGTGCCCGCATGGTCCCGCCCAATGCTGAAAAACGTGGGCATGGCAGTCGATGATCATCTCCGTTCCTCACGCGCATCCTGTTTGGTGGGGCCGCGCCTCCCGGCATGATCCCGGGGTCGCGTCCCATCGTGCGCGGGGTCCGGTGCGCCGGACCCCGCGGCTCGCCGGAACCGCGCCGGCTCAGGTGAGCTGGGCGATGTAGTGGTCGTAGGTGCGCTGGATCGCGCCGTTCTCGGTCATGAACGCGCCCCACATGTCGAGGAACTGCTTCCAGGCATTGTCGCCGTAGCGGATCGCCCATGTGTTCGGACGCTTGTCGAACGGATTGGCGGGATCGATCACGTGGGCCCAGCTCGCGTTGCGCTTCGCGAAGGCGAGCGCATCGCTGTCGCCGGTGACATAGACGGTCGCACGCCGGGTGCGGACCGGCTCGGCCGCGAGGACCTGCTGGCCGGTCACCGCCGTGAACTTCGCGCGCGGGAACAGGATCGGCATGCGCTGCTCCTCACTCGCGCCGGCGCTGACAGAGAACGTGACATCCTCGCGGTTGAGGTCCTCGACCGTGCGGAAGCGCTGGACATCGTCGCGATGGACGACCGCGAGGCTGCCCTTCGACCACAGCGGGCCGATGTAGTTGCTCACCAGCGCGCGCGGCACGGTATAGGTGAGCGATGAGCCGTAGAGATCGTAGTCGCCGCGCCGGAGGCCCACGGTCGCGTTGGCGAACGAGACCTCCACCCATTCCACCGTCATCTCGAGGTCGCGCATCAATGCCTCGACCAGGTCCTTGTAGATGCCCTGGAGCTGGTTGCTGCGCGGGTCCCGGAAGAACCAGACCGGCGTCTGCGAGTAGCCGACGCGCAGCGTGGCGCCCTTCCTGAGCTTGTTCATCACCGAATTCGGATCGATTCCCGTCTCCAGGATCTGTGCGGCCGCCTCCTTCACCGGGAACGCGGCACCGATCGCGCCGACCGCCGCGATGCCGCCCAGCAGCGCCGTGCCCGTGACCAGCCGGCGCTTCGCGTTGTCCAACGTCTCGTCCATGATCACCTCCGCTCTCGCCGCACCGCGGGGGCAGCCGGTGCGGCGTGTCGTGCCTAGATCCCACCCCCAAGTCCGAAGCGTCTGCGCAGCCGCTCGGCGAAGTGCCGCGCCGCCGCCGAGACGGCGAAGATCATCGCCACATAGATCAGTGCGATGCAGGTCAGCACCTCGATGGGCTCGAACCATTGGTGCACGATCCGCATCCCCTGGTACATGAGGTCGGGGATGGCGATGACCGACACCAGCGTCGACGACTTGATGACGACCGCGAGCTGATTGACGATCGAGGGCGCCATCGTCAGCACGGCCTGCGGCAGCACGATCCGCCGGAAAGCCTGAGTCTCGTCCATCCCGACGGCGAGGGCCGCCTCGCGCTGACCTGAGGGCAGGCCCTCGATTCCGGCGCGGAAGGTCTCGGCGAGATAGCCGCTCGACTGGAGCGCGAGCGCGATGATCCCGGCGCCCATGACCGTATCGGGGAAGCCGAACAGCTCAGGCCAAGCATAGTTGACCCAGAGCAGCTGCACGAAGATCGGCGTGGCACGGCAGAACTCGGTATAGGCGAGCGCGAGACCGCGCAGGTAGGGCACATAGAGCCGGATCAGGCACGCGACGAGCCCGAGCATGAGGCCGAGCAGGAAGGCCGCGACACAGACCTGCGCCGTGATCGCAAGGCCGGCGGCGATCAGCTCGCGGTTGCCCCAGACCAGCCGTTCCGCGTTGCCCAGCATCGCTCAGGCCCAGCCTCGCCGGCGCCACCGGTCGGTGAGCAGCCGCACGCTCGTGGTCGCGGCGATGATGATCGCGCAGTACATCAGTGCCGCGCCGGTGTAGAGCGGCAGCGGCCGCATCTCGTAGGACGAGATCATTGCCACCCGATACATCACGTCCTCCACCGCGACGAGCGAGATGAAGGACGTCGCCTTGAACAGCGACACGTACTGGTTCAGCGCCTCGGGCAGCATCCGGCGCACCGCCTGCGGCCCGACGATGCGGCGCGCGATCAGCCCGCGCGTCATGCCGACCGCACGCCCGGCCTCGACGTGGCCCACGGGCACCGACAGGATGCCCGCGCGCACCGTCTCGGCAAGGAACCCGCTATAGGCGAGTCCGAGCGCGAACACGGCGGAGAGCACGGGATCGAAGGTGACGCGGACGCCGCTCGCCTTGGTGAGCAGGATCGGCACCACGTAGTGCAGCCAGATCAGCAGAACGTATTCCGGCACGTTGCGGAACAGCTCGGTATGCGCAACCGCGACGCCGCGCAGCAGCCCGAGCCGTGACAGCCGCGCAAGGCCGACCGCGACTGCGATCGCGGTCGAGAGCAGGGCGCCGAGCGCGAACACGAGCATGTTCTTGAGCAGGCCCTGGGCCAGCGTCGCCCGGTACTCCCAGAACAGGCCCGGATCGAGCGACTGCGCCAGGGCGTCGAGCATCGCGCTAGTGCAGCACGCGGACGAGGAAGCGGCGGCAGGCCTCGCTGCGCGGTGATCCGAGCACCGCACCGGGCGGGCCGTCCTCCTCGACGCGGCCCTCGCTGAGGAACAGCACGCGGTCGGCGACGTCGCGGGCGAAGCCGATCTCGTGCGTCACCACGATCATCGTCGTGCCATCGCGCGCGAGCGCCCGCATGACGTCGAGCACCTCGCCGGTCAGTTCCGGGTCGAGCGCGGAGGTGGCCTCGTCGAACAGCATGACCTTGGGCTGCATCGCGAGCGCGCGCGCGATCGCGACGCGCTGCTGCTGCCCGCCGGAGAGCCGGGCCGGGTACTCGTCGGCCTTCTCCGCCAGGTTGACCTTGGCGAGCAGGTCGCGTCCGAGCGCGATCGCCTCCTGGCGCGCGAGCCCCTTCACGCGCAGCGGCGCCTCGATGACGTTCTGCAGCGCGGTCATGTGCGGCCACAGGTTGAACTGCTGGAACACCATGCCGAGGGCGGCGCGCTTGCGGGCGAGGTCGCGCGCGCTGTCGGGCTCCCTGCGGCCGTCGCGGCCGAGATGGAACCCCATCGGCACCCCGTCCACCCAGACCTCGCCGCCGGTCGGCGCCTCCAGGTAGTTCAGGCAGCGCAGCAGGGTGCTCTTGCCGGAGCCGCTCGCGCCGATCACCGCGACGACGGTGCCGACATCGACATCGACGGTGATGCCGCGCAGCACCTCCGTGTCGCCGAACGACTTCCTCAGGCCGCGCACGCTCAGGATGCACGGGGTTCCGTCTGCCATCCCCTCGCCTTCTTGCTCGACGCGCGGCCCGGTCAGGCTGCCGAACCGCGCGAGTGAACCATCCGTGCGCCGGATGAGGCAACAGCAACGGCGCGTTGCCACCCCGACCGCGCTGTCGCCGCGCAACCCAGGCGGCGCGGAGCGGGATGCCTCATGCCCGGAAATGCTCCTCGGCCTTGGCCCAGAACACGACGCGGGCCTCGATGCTCCGAAGCGTCCAGTGCAGCGAGACGCCCATGATCGAGAGCACGACGAACAGCGCGAAGGCGGCGGCGATGTCGAGCGCGAAGTTCGCCTGAAGGATCAGGAAGCCGACACCCCGGTTGGCGCCGACGAACTCCCCGACAATCGCGCCGATCACGCTGAAGACGATGGCCGTGTTCAGCCCGGCGAAGATGAACGGCAGCGCGTTCGGGAAGCGCAGGTACCGCAGCACCTGCCAGCGGCTCGCCGACAGCGCGCTCATCAGGTCGAGCCGATCCTGATCGACCGACTTCAGCCCGGCGATGACGTTGACGAGCACAGGGAAGAGCGAGACCAGGGCGACGATGATGATCTTCGACTCGATGCCGAAGCCGAACCACACGATCATCAGCGGCGCGATCGCGACCTTCGGCACCGTCTGAAGCGCGACGATATAGGGGTAGACGATACGCTCGGCGGTGGGAAAGACGACCACCCAGACGCCGAGTGCGATGCCCAGTGAGCTGCCGGCAAGGAAGCCGGCCACCGCCTGGAACGCGGTGATGGCGGCGTGGCCAAGGTAGTTCGCTTCCGCGAAGCCGCGGAAGAATGCGCCCGCAACGGCGCTCGGGGCGGGCACCAGGTATGGCGGCACCTCGAAATGCCACACCACCCACTCCCACACACCCACGAACAGCCAGAAGACTGCAGCCGGCATCAACGCCCCGCGCAGCAGCGAACGCATGGGCGCGGTCACAACGCGACTCCCTGTCCGCCGAGCAGGAGGCGCACCCGCCGCACCAGCTCGCCGAACTCCGGTGTCAGGGTATCGTCCAGGCTGCGCTCGCGCGGGATGGCATTCTCAATCACCTCCAGGATCCGTCCCGGACGCGGTGACATCACGACGATCCTGTCGGCGAGGAACACCGCCTCCGGGATCGAGTGGGTGATGAACAACACCGTCTTGCGGCTGGCCGCCCAGATGCGCTGCAGCTCCAGGTTCATCTGCTCGCGCGTCATCGCGTCCAGCGCGCCGAACGGCTCGTCCATCAGCAGCAGCGGCGCGTCGTGCACGAGGGCGCGCGCGATCGCGGCGCGCTGCTGCATCCCGCCCGAGAGCTCATACGGGTAGTTGCTTGCGAAGCCGGCGAGCCCGACGAGGTCCAGCAGCGCGAGCGCCCGGTCGCGGTACTCGACGCGCGGCAGCCGCAGCACGTCCGCCGGCAGCAGCACGTTGTCGAGGACGGTCCGCCATGGCAGCAGGACCGGGCTCTGGAACACGATGCCGACATCGCTCCTCGGTCCGGTCACGGGCTTGCCGTAGAGGCTGATCCCGCCGCGTGTCGGCCGCCGCAGCCCCGTCACGAGCTTGAGGAGCGTGCTCTTGCCGCAGCCGGACGGGCCGACCAGCGCGACAAACTCCCGATCCGCGACATCGAGATCGACCGACGCCAAGGCCTCGACGGCCGCTTCGCCGCGACGGAACACCATGCCGACATCGCGGATGGCCAGCGCCGAGTGCGTCATCCAGCCGCGCGGGCACGCGCAACGATCGGGGCGGTATCCATCTGGTTGATCGGCTCGATCAGGTCGGTGGTGTAGAGCCCGCTGCTCTCGACCGGACGCTCCAGGAGCTGCTGCTGCACCATGAAGGCCTGCATCGCGTCCCACTGCTGCAGGGTCATGTCGCCCCACTGCACCGAGGGGTCATCCCAGCGCTTCCACAGCTCTGAGGCGCGACGCACGACATAAGAGGCGCGCGTGAGGGCCTCGTCCTCCGAGATCCCCGTCGGCTTGGTGAACATCTTCCAGTGCTCACGCACGGCGGCCTGCGGGGCGATCTGGCAGAAGATCGAGCCAGCGATCACGCCGCGCAGCGAGCTGATCATGGTGTCGCGATTGTCGCGCAGGAACGTCGCATTGGTGATGAGGACGGAGCTCGGTTGTTCGCGCGTGAAGTAGCGGAGCCGGAACCCCAGGGTCTCGATGATCGCGTGCTGCGCCCGGAACAGCGACAGCGCCTGCACGCGGCCGGCACGCAGGGCCGCCGCCGCCGCGGCGCCCACGCCGACGGGGATCAACTCGACCCCGGTCTGCGGATTGATGCCTGCTTCGGCCAGCATCGCCCGGAGCGAGGGAAGGGCCCCCGAGGCGAGGTTGGCAACACCGATTGCCTTGCCGCGCAGATCGCCGAGACTGCGGATCGGACTGTCCTCCGGCACCACAACTTCGTAGATGTTCCCCCGGTCCTGCAGATAGACCGCGACCACGGGCAGCGTCGGATTGCGCGACTTCGCCAGGATCAGCGTCTCCATCCCGACATAGCCGAGCTGCACCTGGTTGGTCGCGACCAGCTGAAGAGTCGCCGCGGAACCGGCCGCGGTGCCGAACTCGGCGTCGACTCCCTGCTCCTGGTAGAAGCCGAGCGGGATGCCGAGGAAGAGAAAGCCGTGATAGGCCTCGACCGTTGCCGACGCACCCCACACGCGCACTTTCGGCCTGGACTGCGCCAGAGTACGGCCGGCACCGCCAAGCGCCATCCCGGCCAGGCTACCGCCTGCGAGGGTCCGTCGCGTCACGTTCATCATCGCCTGTCTCCTTCGCGTTGAGCTTGCCCGTCAGTTGGTGAAGCGCGGGATCACGTGCTTGCCGATCAGTTCGATCGACCGGATCACCTGGTCATGCGTGGTCCGGCCGGCCTGAAGGAAGAAGATGAACTGATCGATCCCGATCTCCGCCCACTTCTCGACCTGGCGCGACACCGTGTCGGGATTTCCGCCGATCGCCATCGCGTCCTCGATCAGCTGCTCGTCGCTGCGGCTCGCGATCTTGTCGGTGACGCGGTTCAGCCCACCATCGGTGGCAAACCGTACCTTGTTCAGCGCGGCGTCGTTGTCACCGTAGTACCAGCGCGCGGCGGCGCATCCGACCGCGCGTCCACGGGCGTCGTCGGTGTCCACGCAGCCGATCGCGAACACCCCGGTCTGATCGTTCTTGACCCTGGCTACCAGGGTCGACGGGTCCGCGTTGCGCATGCCCTCGCGAAACGCGCGCACGAACGGTGCCGTCTCGTCGGGGGTGTTGCGCGTCACGCCGATGCAACCGAAGCCCTGGAGGCCGGCGAACGTCCAGGAGTCGAGCGCGGACGCGGCGACCCAGAGCGGCGGATGCGGACGCTGGATCGGCTTGGGGATGACGTGGCGCGCCTTGAGCACGTAGTGCTGCCCCTCGTAGCCGGGAAACAGATCGTGCTCGAACATGCGCAGCACCGCCTCCATCGCCTCGCGGCCCATGTCGCGGCCCTTGGCGGGATCAAAGCCGAGGCCCTCGACCACATACGGCGTGGTCCCACGCCCGGCCCCGAACTCGCAGCGGCCGTTGCTCAGGATGTCGAGTGTCGCGACGCGTTCGGCCACGAAGAAGGGGTTGTGCAGCGGCATCAGGATCACCGAGAAGCCGAGCCGCATCCGGCTGGTCCGCTGGCTGATGGCGGCGAGCACCATCTCCGGGGTCGGACAGTGGCCGATCTCCTCGAAGAAGTGCTGCTCCGTGATCCAGAAATTCGAGAATCCGGCCTGCTCCCCGGCGACCGCCTGCTCGATGCAGTTCCAGAACGCCTCCCGCTCGGTCGTCTCCGTCCAGGGACGCGGCATCTGCAGTTGCGTCATCAGGCCGAACTTCATCCGGTCACGCTCCCCCGCTGTATTCCGGAACGCTATGGGACCTCACATGGCGCGTCCAGACCCTTTCCCGCTGATACAACTCGTCCTAGCGTGCGCGCGCAGGGAGGGCGCCTCATGTCGAAGCACGATTTTTCCGCTACCGAGTTCATCGATCGCCTGACGCGCGCACGCGCTGCGGTCGCGGCGGCGAAGCTCGACTGGATGGTGCTGTTCCATCCGGTCTCGATCCTGTGGCTTACCGGGGGCGAGGCGAAGTCGTACCGGGCGTTCCAGTGCCTGCTGCTCGCGGCCGACGACCGTCCGCTCACCATGATCACCAACGGAACCGATGTCGCGGAGTGGCGCGACGACAGCCGCGCCGACGAGGTCATCGGCTGGGCGGGACCAGAGCCCGAGGATCCGATCGAGGTGTTTGCCCGCGTCGCGCGCGCCCATGGCCTGCTCGACGCCCGGGTCGGCATCGAGGTGCCGGGGTTCTACCTCCATCCCTCGCACTACACGCGCATCCGCGATCTGCTGGGTGGTGCGCTGGTTGCTGAACCCTCGAACCTGATTCACGAACTGAAGGCCGTGAAGTCACCTGCCGAGCTCGCCTTTGTCCGCGAGGCCGCGGCTCGTGCCGACGCCGCCATGACCGCGCTGTTCGGCGCCATCCGCGACGGGGCGATGGAGCTCGAACTCGCGGCCGAGGCGCATCGTGCGCTGCTGGCCTCGGGCTGCACCCTGCCGGCAAGCCAGATGAACCTCGTGACCGGCGAGCGGCTCTGCTACCCCATCGGCGGGCCGACGCAGCGCCGCATGGCGCGTGGCGATGCCGGAACGGTCGAGGTCGGCGCCGCGTTCAGGCGCTACACGGCCACGCTCGGGCGGCAGTTCAGCCTGGGCGAGCCGTCACGGCGGGTGCGCGAGGTGTTCGCGGTCGTCAAGGATGCCGGCGAGGCGATGCTGGCGGAGATCCGCGACGGCGTGGCCGCGGTCGTGCCGCACGAGGCGGCCAAGCGCGTGATCGCCGCGGCCGGGCTGGATCGCTATCGGCTGCACACCTCGGGCTACGGTCTGGTGCCGGGATTCCCGCCCTCCTGGGGCGATCCGACGATCAACCTGTTCGGCGGCTCGAAATCGGTGCTGCGCGCGGGCATGGTGGTCACGATCGAGCCGCCGGTGTTCATCCATGAGGAGCGGGTCGGAGCACGCATGATCGACAACATCATCGTCACCGAGACCGGCTGCGAGGTGCTGTCGCAGGTGCCCCGCGAGATCGCCGTCCGCGGGTGATCCGCGGCGCCTGGCTGCACGGTCAGCGGTTCCGCCAGCTGATGCCGGGCGGCGCCTTCGCACCCGTCTCGTCCGCAAGGTGCCGATAGCGGCTTGCGAAGAACACGAGCGGAGGCGCGGTCGCGCCGCGCCGTGCGACTGCATTCACCTCGCCGAGAACGATCAGATGGTCCCCGCCCGGATAGCGCGCATGGGTCCGGCATTCCAGCGTCGCGAGCGTGCCCTCGAGCAGCGGCGCGCCGGTTGCCGGGCCGCGCAGATCGGCGAGCCCCTCCCATTTGTCGGTGCCTGCGCGGGCGAACCGACCGGACAGCCCCTCCTGCCCGGCGGCCAGGATGTTGACGGCGAAGGCCTCGGCCGACTCCCAGGCGGGCAGTGATGGCGCGGAGCGCGCCACGCTGAACAGGACGAGCGGGGGCTTGAGGGACACCGCATTGAACGAGTTGACCGTCATGCCGACGCGCGTTCCATCGGCGCGCCGCGTCGTGACGATGGCGACACCGGTGGGAAACAGGCCGAGCGTCTGACGGAACTCGCGCGGATCAAGCTCTGCTGGCATGCGCCGAAATCTGCGATGAGGCGGATGTGCCGGCAAGGTTTCTGCCCGGAGCACACGGGTTCGGCCTGCGCGCAGGGGATCGCGCGCGACGCTGACGGGTCCGATCGCGGCGTCCCTGCTGCAGGGTCCGATGTCGCTGCCGCGCGCCCTGCCGGGCATCGCCCGGCCAGGCGACGTCAAGACGTCTCCGGAGCATTGCCGCCACCGGCTCCGCGCCGGACGCCCGACCGCGACGCGCCGCCGACCGCGACGTTGACGGAGGCGCAGTGGACGCGCGTGGTGGCGCCGAGGCGCCGCCAGTGGTCTCTCCGATCCAGCGGATTTCCCGAAGGCATCCATGGGGTCAAGCTGTTGGGATGAGAGCGTGCCTCATCGTCTCGGTCACTCCGAAAGATCGCATTCGCCTTGAAGCGATCCTCGCGGATCGCGACACCCGGCAGAAGCCCGCCGGCGACGCTTGAGTGGGGGAGTCCACCATGATCCGTTGGGCACACCGCAGGTGGTGATGGGCAGTTGTGCGGCCGAACCGGTTGGAGGCGCCCGCCACGCGGTGCCGCTGGCCGAACGCGACCGGCTGCTGGCGCGGATCGCGCCCCACCGAATTTCATCCTGCGGGGACTGCACGCCGAGCTGCACGAGCGCGGCACCAGGGTCAGCTCAGGCGCGGTGTGGCGCTTTGTGAGCAGCCCGAGCCTGAGGGACTGTCAGGAATTCCGTGTGGGACCGGGATGGTCATGGGTTGAGCCGGTCCTGGACCGGGATGGCGAACCGCGCCCCTGGCGACGAGCTGCTGGAGGATCCGCCTGCGCGCACTCGTGCACGAGTGCGGCGAAGTGTCGCAGCACAGGCGTGACGCGGTCTCGGGGCCAGATCAGCAGCAGTTCCGCGCGTGGGGCGGCGTGGTCGAGCGCCACGAAGACCACGTCCCGCCCGGCGATCTCGACCGCCGAGGCCGGCACGAGTGCGACACCGACGCCTGCCCCCACCAGCCCGAGGGCGGTATGGATCGTGTTCACCTCCTGGGCGATCCGCGGCGCGAAGCCGGCGCGCAGGCAGATGCTCATCAACGCCTGGTGGAACGACGGCGCCCGGTCGCGCGGGAACGCGATGAAACCCTCGCTCGCAAGCTCGGCGAGTCTGCGCTGGCGGGCCTCCGCCCAGCGATGGCCGCGCGGCAGGGCCCACAGGAACGGCTCGCGGAACACGACCTCGCTGTGCAGCCCCTCGCCGAACTGGGCGCGGCGGATCAGGCCCAGATCGATCCGGCGATTCTCCAGCGCCGCCAGTTGCTCGGCTGGTGTCGCCTCCCGCAAGGTCAGCCGGATGTCGGGAAACCGAGCGCGGAACGCGCGCACGACACGCGGCACGAACGCATAGCCGGCCGAGTGCACGAACCCCACCGTCAGCTCGCCCAGTTCGCCTCGCTCGGCGCGGCGGCTCGCCTCGGCCATCTCCGCGGCATCGGACAGCAGACGCCGGGCCCGCTCGAGGAACGCGGCGCCGGCCGCCGTGAGCTCGACCGAACGGCGGGTGCGATGGAACAGCATGACCCCGATCTCGCGCTCCAGGTCGCGGATCTGCTGACTGAGCGGTGGCTGGGAGATGTGCAGGGCGCGGGCCGCGCGGCCGAAGTGCAGCGCCTCGGCGACGGCCACGAAGTACCGGACGTGGCGGAGCTCCATCTGATATTCCATACCTTTCACAGACGACTGAAAGAGATATTGGACGAAACATTCAGGCACGCGAAACTGCGCCGTCCATGCGGCAACTTCAGCGAGAGGCGGTGCACGATGACGCTGCGCATCCGACGACGCGACGTGTTGGCGATCGGCCTGGCGTGCCTGGTCGGCATGCCCGGGGTCGCCATGGGGTATCCGGAACGCCCGGTGACGCTGGTGGTCAACTCCGCGCCTGGTGGCGGCGCTGACATCCTCGCGCGAGCGCTGGCGGACGGCCTCGGTTCCGCGCTCGGCGGGCGCGTCATCGTCGAGAACCGGCCCGGCGCGGGCGGCAATTTGGCCGCCGGGCAGGTGGCGCGGGCGCGGGCGGACGGCTACACGGTTTACGTTGCGGACTCGGGCACGCTTGCGATCAACCCGACGCTCTATGCCTCCCTGCCGTTCGATCCGACGCGCGACTTCGAGGCGGTCGCGAGGCTCGCGTCGTTCCCGATCGTGATCGCCGCACATCCGTCGACGGGGTTCCGCACGTTGCAGGACCTGATCGCGGCCGCGAAGGCGGCGCCGCATACCATCGACTACGCGTCCACCGGTGTGGGCTCACCGCAACATCTCGCTGCCGAACTGCTGCAGAGCGCGGCCGGCATCGAGCTGGTGCACGTGCCCTATCGCGGCGGGGCGCCCGCCGCGGCTGACCTGATGGCCGGACATGTGCGGGTCGGGTTCATCGGCATCCCGCCGCTCGCTCCGGCGATCCGCGACGGGCGGCTGGTCGGGCTCGGCATCACCGGCGCGACGCGGTCGCCGCTGCTGCCCGACGTGCCGGCCGTTGCGGAAACGGTTCCCGGGTTCGAGGCGCGGGTCTGGTTCGGCCTGTTCACCCCGCGCGGCACGCCCGCGGCCGTGCACGAGCGCCTGACGGCGGCCGCGGCAGCGGCGATGGGCGCGCCTGCCATGACGGAGATGCTCGACC
Organism: Elioraea sp.; assembly: GCF_051860475.1. Lineage (NCBI taxonomy): Bacteria > Pseudomonadati > Pseudomonadota > Alphaproteobacteria > Acetobacterales > Elioraeaceae > Elioraea > Elioraea sp. Next base: position 16,632 of record NZ_JBHYDW010000048.1, read on the forward strand.
GGCTCGGCTACGCGGCGTTCCCCGGCACGGCCGAGGAGCTGCGTGCCTTCCTCGCCGCCGAGATCGCGCGCTGGGGTGAGGCCGTGCGCCGCTCCGGTGCCAAGGCCGAGTGACAGCCCGCCGATGCGGATCACCGAGGTCAAGACTTACGTCCTGAGCGCCGATCTCGCGACGCCGTTCGCGTATTCGCAGGGCTGGTACGACCGACGCATGGCGCTGATTGTCGAGGTCGTCACCGACCAGGGAATCAGCGGCTTCGGCGAATGCTACGGCCCGCCGCGCCCGAACCGCGGCGTGGTGGAGGCGTATGCCCCGCTGCTGATCGGCGAGTCGCCGTTCGCGATCGAGCGGCATTGGGAGCGCCTCTACAATCATCTCCGCGACCATGGCCGCAAGGGCCTCGCCGTGCAGGCACTGAGCGGCATCGACATCGCACTCTGGGACCTCAAGGGCCGGGCGCTCGGGTCGCCGATCCACAGCCTGATGGGCGGACCGTTGCGCACCCGCGTGCAGGCTTACGCGACCGGCCTGTATCGCCGCCGCCGCGACAATCACGAGGCGTATCTGCGCGAGGAGGCAGCGTCCTACGCGGCGGACGGCTTCACCGCGATGAAGCTCAAGACCGGCTGGGGCGTCGCCGAGGATGTCGCGTTGACGCGCGCCCTGCGCGACGAGATCGGTCCGGCGATCGGGCTGATGGTCGATGCCAACCACGCCTATGACGCCGCCGATGCGATCGCCTATGCCCGCGCGGTCGAGGACCTCGACATCGCCTGGTTCGAGGAGCCGGTCGCGCCCGAAGATCACGAGGGCTATCGGGAGCTGAAGGCCGCGACGCGCATCCCGGTCGCCGGCGGGGAGTGCGAGTTCACCCGCTGGGGCTTCCGCCGCTTCCTGACCGAGCGCCTGGTGCACGTGCTTCAGCCCGACACATGCAGCGCCGGCGGGCTTTCGGAGTGCAAGAAGATCGCCGACATGGCCGCCGCCTTCGGCGTGCGCTACGTGCCGCACTGCTGGGGCACGGGCATCGCGCGCGCGGCAGCGCTGCAGCTGCTCGCGGTGTTGCCGCACAATCCGCCTGGGCTCTGCGCGACCGAGCCCTTGCTCGAGTTCGACATGAGCGAGCATCCGATCCGCGATGCTGTCACCACTGTGCCGATCGTCCAGCGTGACGGCTGGGTCGACGTCCCGACCGGACCGGGCCTCGGGATCGAGGTCGACCGCGCGGCGCTCGAGCGGTTCCGCGCCGACTGACCGCGGCGGCACGCATGAAACCGGCAAACCTTCTCGTCGTCATGGCGGACGAGCACAGCCGCAAGGTCGCGGGCTGCTACGGCCACCCCATGGTGCAGACGCCGCAACTTGATGCTCTGGCCGCGCGCGGCACGCGGTTCGCCGCGGCCTACACGCCGAGCCCGATCTGCGTGCCCGCGCGTGCGGCCTTCGCCGCCGGCCGTTACGTCCACCAGGGCGGCTGGTGGGACAATGCGCATCCCTTCGATGGTCGTGTCCCGAGCTGGCAGAGCGTCCTGCGCGACCGCGGCCACGAGGTCGTTTCCGTCGGCAAGCTGCATTTCCGTGGCGAGGGCGATAACGGCTTCGCGCAGGAGATCCTGCCCATGCACGTCGTGGACGGCGTGGGCGACGTGCTCGGGCTGATCCGCGATCGCGTGTTCGAGCGCGGTGCGGCGTACAAGATGGCCGCGCTGGCCGGACCGGGGGAGAGCTCCTACACCACCTATGACCGCGAGATTGCCGCACGCGCGCAGGCGTGGCTGCGCGCGCACGCGGACCGCCGTTCGGCCCTCCCATGGGTACTGTTCGTGTCGTTCGTCACGCCGCATTTTCCCCTGACGGCGCCGCCGGAGTTCTATGAACGCTACGATCTGGCCAGGATCGGGCTGCCCAAGCTGTACCGGCCCGAGGAGCGACCCCGCCATCCGTTTCTCGAGGATTACGCGAACTCCCTCGCCTATGACCGCCACTTCGACGAAGCCTCTGTGGCGCGCGCGCTGGCGGGCTATTACGGGCTGTGCAGCTTCGTCGATGACCTCTTCGGCCAGTTGCTGACGACCCTGGAAGCATCCGGCCTTTCTGCGAAGACACGCGTGGTCTACCTCAGCGACCATGGCGACAATCTCGGCGCCCGGGGGCTGTGGGGAAAGTCCACGATGTACGAGGAGTCGGTCGGCGTTCCTCTGGTCATGGCGGGACCGGACATCGCGCCCGGCGTGGTCGTCGAGCGGCCGGTGAGCCTGCTCGACATCGTGCCGTTCATCCTCGCCAGCGTCGGCGCGCGGCCCGATGCCCTGCCGGGCATGGTCGGCCGGCTGCTCTTGAGGCCAGACGTTGCCGATGCCCCCGTGTTCTCCGAGTACCACGCGACCGGCTCGCGCACAGGGGCGTTCATGCTGCGGAACGGACCGCTGAAGTACGTCTACTACCCGCGCTACCCCGAACAGCTCTTCGATCTGGAGAAGGATCCGGAGGAGACGACCGATCTCGCTGCGGAGCCTGCCTACGCGGCAAGGAAGGAGGCTCTGCGCGAAGCGCTGTGGCGCATCTGCGATCCCGACGCGGTCGATCGTCGAGCGCGCGCCGACCAGCGGGCACTCATCGAACGACTGGGCGGCGAGGAGGCGATCCTCAGGCGTGGCGATTTCGGCTTCTCGCCCCCGCCCGGCGAGAAGGCCGCGTTCAGTTGATGGAGCGGGCGCGGGGACGATCTGCGGAGGGGGGGCGACCTCGTCCCCCCACACCCTGAAAGAAGCTCTTGGGGGGACCACGCTGGTCCCCCCAAACCCCCCTGCACTACCGCGACCCGACCGACGCCCGCAGCGCGGCCAACTCGTCGCGCAGCACACGCAGCTCGCGCATCACCTCGGCAGGCTCCAGCGTGCGCGGAGCGTCCGCGGCGGCGAGCGCGGCCGCCTCCTCGTCGCGCTGCTTCCGGAGCGTCTGGATGCTCTCGATGATCACGCCGATGAACAGGTTCAGCATCACGAAGGTCGCAATCAGGATGAAGGGCACGAAGAAGATCCAGGCCTGGGGCGAGACCTCCATCACCGGCCGCACGATCCCCATCGACCAGCTCTCGAGCGTCATGATCTGGAACAGCGAGTACATGCTCTCGCCGATCGTGCCGAAGAACTCGGGATGCGTGTCGGCGAACAGCTTGGTCGCGATCACCGCGGCGACGTAGTACAGGATGATCATCAGCAGCGCGATCGCGCCGATCCCCGGCACCGCATGCAGCATCGCCTCCACCACGATGCGCAGCCGCGGCATCATGCTGATCAGCCGCAACACGCGCAGCACCCTGAGCGCGCGGAGGACCGAGAGCGGACCGGTCGCCGGCAGCCAGGCGATGCCGACGACGATGAAGTCGAACAGACCCCAGGGGTCGCGGAAGAACCGGCCGCGGAACGCGTAGATCCGCGCCGCGATCTCGACCGTGAAGATCCAGAGCATGATGCGGTCCAGCGCGACCAGCACGTCGCCGAACGCGGCCATCGCCCGCGCCGAGGTCTCGAGCCCCAGCACCGCGGCGTTGGCGACGATCAGCGCCATGATGACGCCCTGCACCAATGGGCGCAGGATGAATCGGGCGGTTGCGGCACGCGCCCCCTCCTCGCGCCGATCCTGCGCTGTCAGAACTTCCTGCATCGTGTCCCCTCTGCTGCTGACCCGGCCGGAGATGGGGGAACGGGGCGGCGAAAGAAAGGCCCGCTCAGGGCCGCCCGGCGCGGTGATAGGGATGGCCGCGCAGCAGGCTGTCGGCGCGGAACAGCTGCTCGGCCAGCATCGCGCGCACCAGCAGATGCGGCCAGGTGGCGCGGCCGAAGGCGAGCACCTGGGCCGCGCGGGCGATCACGGCGGCGTCGAGGCCCTCGGCCCCGCCGATCGCGAAGGCGAGCGTGCGGCCGGCCTCGCGCCAGCGCGCGAGCCGTGCCACGAACGCCTCGGTCGTCGTGTCCGCCCCGCCGAGATCGAGCGCGACCAGCACCGCGCCGTCCGGTATGGCGGCAAGGATTGCCTCGCCCTCGCGGCGCTTGGACTCGGCCGGGCCGCCCCGTGCCTCGGCGATCTCCACCAGACGTGGCGGCGGGCGCAGCCGGCCGGCGTAGCGGTCGAACAGCGCCTGCTCCTCGCTGCCGCGGCCCCGCCCGACCGCGATGACCACGATCGGCGGGATCAGGCGAAGCGCGCCTCGTCGCCAGGCAGGGTCACGCCCCACATCTTCTCGAGCGCGTACTGGGCGCGCGCCTCGGGCCGGAACAGGTGCACGACGACGTCGCCCGCATCGATCAGCACCCAGTCCGAGGCGCCGAGCCCCTCGGTGCGGATGTGGCGCCGTCCGTCGCGCTCGAGCTTCTCGATCAGGTGCTCGGCCATCGCGGTAAGCTGGCGCCCGGCGAGGCCGGAAGCAACCACCATGCGGTCGGCGAAGGACGCCTTGCCGACGAGATCGATCACCACGACGTGCTCGGCCTTGTCGTCCTCCAGGCTGCCGACGATCAGCCGCACCAGGCGGTCGGTGCCGTCCTCGGCGCGGCGCGCCGCCGTCCGCTTCCTCGGCCGCTTGCCTGCCAGCGCCTCGCCGGCTACGCGCGCGGCGCGGATCTCGGTGGCGCTCGCGGGATGCTCGCGCCCGGGCAGCAGCATCCACGCCGGCGGCATCATCAGCGGCAGCGCGCCAGCCCGCGCGGCGCGCACGCGCCAGCGGGCGAGCGCCCGGCTGGCGGTGCCGTGCAGGGCCTTGCGGGTCCAGCCCGGGCGCGGAAACACCACGATCGACACCATGCCGAAGATGTGGCGCCAGCCCTGCCAGCGCGGGATCTGCACCTGGTTGTCCGCGCCCATCAGCCACACGAGGCGCGCGCGCGGAAAGCGGCGGGTCAGCAGGCGCAGCGTCGCCACCGTATAGCGCGTGCCGAGTCGTGCTTCGAGGTCGGTCGCGACGATGCGGGCATTGCCCTCGGCCACCGCGTCGGCGGAAGCGAGCCGGTCGGCGAAACGGCCCATGCCGTTGTCGGACTTCAGCGGATTGCCGGGGCTGACCAGCAGCCAGACGGCGTTCAGGCGCAGCCGCCTGAGTGCGGTCTCGGCGATGTGGCGATGGCCCTCATGGGCCGGGTTGAAACTGCCGCCGAGGATACCGATCCGGCCGCGCCGCCCGTCGCCCCAGCGCGGAATCGCCTGGTGTCGCACGCCGTTCAGCGGGGCTCGGCGCGGGCCGGGATGGGGGGCGGGACGGCGGGCGCCGTCGCGGGGCTTGGGCGCAAGGCGGAGCAGCGCATCGGCGCGAGCTTCCCTCGTGTGGACCGACGCCGGACCCTAGCGCGCCCAGCGTCGGGCCGCCATCGACATGGCACGGGGTCCAGCCCTCACCCGCGGACCTGGCCGGTCCCGATCACGTGGTAGCGGAAGGTGGTGAGCTGCGCCGGCCCTACCGGCCCGCGGGCGTGGATGCGGCCGGTGGCGATACCGATCTCGGCGCCGAAGCCGAACTCGCCGCCATCGGCGAACTGGGTCGAGGCGTTGACGATGCCGATCGCGCTGTCGATGCCGGCGAGGAACGCCTCGGCCGCCGCCGGGTCCTCGGTGACGATCGCATCCGTGTGCTCGGAGCCGTGGCGCAGGATGTGGGCCACGGCCCCCTCGACCCCGTCCACCACCGCGACGTTCAGCACGGCATCGAGCCATTCCGTATCGAAATCGGCCGCTGTAGCCGGCGGCAGATCGGGGCGGAGCGCGCGCGCGCGCGCATCGGCGCGGAAGGCGCAGCCGCGCGCGGCGAGATCGTCGATGATCGGGGGAAGGTGCGTCGCGGCGCAGGCGGCATCCACGAGCAGCGTCTCGGTCGCGCCGCACACCCCCGTGCGGCGCAGCTTCGCGTCCAGCACGATCGCGCGCGCCTTGGCGAGATCGGCCGCCGCGTGCACGAAGGTGTGGCAGCGGCCCTCGGCATGCGCGAGCACCGGCACCCGCGCCTCCGCCTGCACGCGCTCGACCAGCGAACGGCCACCGCGCGGCACGATCACGTCGATCAGGCCGCCGCCCGCGAGCATCGCCGCGACGAAGGCGCGATCCGCCGTTGGCGCCACCTGCACCACCGCCTCGGGCAGCCCAGCCTCGCCGAGCCCCTCGGCAAAGGCGGCATGGATCGCGCGCGCCGAGCCGAGGCTCTCGGAGCCGCCGCGCAGGATCACGGCGTTGCCCGACTTCACCGCGATCGCGCCGGCGTCGGCGGTCACGTTCGGCCGGCTCTCGAAGATCATGCCGATCACGCCAAGCGGGGTGGCGACCCGGCGGATCATCAGCCCGTTCGGCCGCGTCCACTCGGCAAGCACGCGGCCCACCGGATCGGGCAGCGCAGCGACCTCCTCCACCCCGCGCGCCATCGCCTCGACGCGGGCCGGGGTCAGGGCGAGCCGGTCGAGGAACGAGGCCGGCCGGCCGGCGGCCCTGGTCGCGGCCACGTCCTCCTCGTTCGCGGCCAGGATCGCCGCCTCGTGCCGGCGGATCGCCGCGGCCGCCGCCTCGAGCGCCCGCGTCTTGGCGGCAGCATCGGCCCGTGCGATGGCGTGCGCCGCATCGCGCGCCGCGCGCGCCATGTCAGCGAACAGGCTCTCCGTCTCTCCGACCGGGCGAGGTGTAACAACGTTCATCCACGCAGCCTAGCCGAAGCCCGTCAGGCGCGAAACCGCCGGCCACAAGCGATGAGGACCGTTGATCCCGACGCGACTCTGGCACACGCTAGGCAACGCCGCGCACCAGACGCGGCCAGATCGCGTCCCGGCCCGGCCAGTGCCGCGCCGTCGCCGCGGGACGACGGGAGAGGGAGATGAGTGTGGCGGTCGGCGGGATGGCCCGCGCGGAGCAGACGGCACGGGCCTGATGCCGCAGGACGCGATCGCCGATCCCCGCTACGCGCGTGCCGCGCCGCGCCGCGGCGTGCGCCTGTCCTGGCGCGACCCGACGCTGCGCAGCATCGTCTGGCAGATCATCATCGTCGGTATCGTTGCCTTCATCGTCTGGTGGCTGGTGTCGAACACCATGCGCAACCTCGAAGTGCGGCGCATCGCCACCGGCTTCGGCTTCCTCAATCGCGAGGCCGGGCTGCCGATCGGCGAGAGCCTGATCCCCTATACCCCCGCCAACACCTATGGCCGCGCGCTGCTGGTGGGGGTGCTGAACACGCTGCGGGTCGCGGTGATCGGGATCGTGCTCGCGACCGTGCTCGGCACGCTGGTCGGGATCGCGCGGCTCTCGCGCAACTGGCTGCTGGCGAAGCTCGCCGCGATCTATGTCGAGCTGCTGCGCGACCTGCCGCTGCTGCTGCAGCTGCTGTTCTGGTATGCACTGATGCAGGGCTTGCCGGGGCCACGCCAGGCGATCAATCCGTTCGGCTCGGTGTTCCTGTCGAACCGCGGCATCAAGTTCCCCTGGCTGGCCTGGGAGCCAGCGCACACGGCCGCACTGCTGGCGCTGGTCGCGGGGATCGCGGGGACGGTGCTGCTCGCGCGCAGCTTCACCGCGAAGCAGATGGCCACGGGGGTCCGCCCGCGGCTCTGGCCCTGGGGGCTCGGGCTGTTGCTCGGTGTGCCGCTCGTGCTCTGGGCCGCGATGGGCGCACCCTTCAGGATCGACGCGCCGGCGCTGCGCGGCTTCAACTTCCAGGGTGGGGCGACCATCACGCCCGAGTTCGCCGCCCTGCTGCTCGGCCTCGTGCTCTACACCGCGGCCTTCATCGCCGAGATCGTGCGCGCCGGCATCCTCGCCGTGCACTCCGGCCAGTGGGAGGCCGCCGGCGCGCTCGGTCTGTCGCGCGGCGAGCAGCTCCGCCTGATCATCCTGCCGCAGGCGCTGCGCGTGATCATCCCGCCGATGACCAGCCAGTACCTGAACATCAGCAAGAACTCCTCGCTGGCGGTCGCGATCGGCTACCAGGACATCGTCTCGATCGCGAACACGACGCTGAACCAGACCGGCCAGGCGATCGAGGGCATCGCCATCATCATGGCGGTCTACCTGACGATCAGCCTGTCAATCAGCCTGTTCATGAACTGGTACAATGCGAAGATCTCGTTGAAGGAGCGGTGAGACCGTGACACCGCCTCCTGCCCAGACCGCCGTGATCGGCGCCGACGGCATGCCCGTCCCGGCCGAGGAGCCGCGCCGGGCGCCGGTGCTGTCGGTCGGCCTGCTCGGCTGGCTGCGCGCCAACCTGTTCTCGTCCTGGCTGAACACCGCTGTGACGCTGGCGCTTGCCTACTTCCTCGTCTCCTGGGCGCTCGGGCTGCTCTCCTGGGGCGTGATCAACGCGGTCTGGGACGTGCCGGGAACGGGCGCGCAGATCGACACCTCCGCCTGCCGCGCGGTCCGCGGCGAAGGCGCCTGCTGGGCGCTGATCGGCGAGAAGTACCGCTTCATCCTGTTCGGCACCTACCCGTTCGACGAGCAGTGGCGACCCGCGCTGGTCGTGGTGATCTTCGTGGCGCTCTACGTCGTCTCGGCGATGCGACGGTTCTGGAATCGCGGGCTCGGCCTGGTCTGGATCGCGGCCCTGACGGCGATCGGCGTGCTGATGTGGGGCGGCGTCTTCGGCCTCGCCTTCGTCGAGCAGGAGCGCTGGGGCGGGCTGCCGATCACGCTGATCCTGTCGACCTTCGGCATCGCCTTCGCCTTCCCGCTCTCGATCCTGGTGGCGCTCGGGCGGCGGCAGACCTCGATGCCGGCGGTGAAGGCGCTGTGCGTCGTCTATATCGAGCTGATCCGCGGCGTGCCGCTGATCAGCCTGCTGTTCATGGCCTCGGTGATGTTTCCGCTGTTCCTGCCCGAGGGGATGAACATCGACAAGCTCCTGCGCGCGCAGGTCGCGATCATCCTGTTCGCCGCGGCCTACCTCGCCGAGGTGATCCGCGGCGGGCTTCAGGCGCTGCCGCGCGGGCAATACGAGGCGGCGGAAGCGCTCGGCCTCTCCTACTGGCAGAAGACCGGCTTCATCATCCTGCCGCAGGCGCTCAGGCTGGTGATCCCGCCGCTCGTCAACACCTTCATCGGCATGTTCAAGGACACCTCGCTGGTGCTGATCATCGGCATCTTCGACCTCCTGAACACCGCCAAGACCTCGATCATCGAGCCGGCCTGGCAGGGCTTCGGCATCGAGGCCTATCTGTTCGTCTCGGCGATCTACTTCGTGTTCTGCTTCGCGATGTCGAAGTACAGCCAGGATCTCGAGACCGAGTTCAACCGCCACCGCCGGCGCTGAGGCGCCGCACGACCGAGTCGGGAGAGACAGGATGCAGGAGCGAGCCGCACGATCGGACGAGGCACCGCTGGTGCGCAGCGGCGTGAACGCCGCCGCCAACCCGATGATCGAGCTCGTCAATGTCAACAAGTGGTTCGGCGCGCTTCACGTGCTGCGCGACGTCAACCTGACCGTCGCCGAGCGCGAGCGCGTGGTGGTCTGCGGCCCCTCGGGCTCGGGCAAGTCCACCATGATCCGCTGCATCAATCGGCTCGAGCAGCACCAGGAGGGCCAGATCGTCGTCGACGGCATCGAGCTGACCGACGACCTCAAGAACATCGACGCCATCCGCCGCGAGGTCGGCATGGTGTTCCAGTCCTTCAATCTGTTCCCGCACCTCACGATCCTGGAGAACTGCACGCTCGCGCCGATCTGGGTGCGCAAGATGCCGAAGAAGGAGGCCGAGGAGCTCGCGATGGAGTTCCTCACCCGCGTGCGCATCCCCGAACAGGCGCAGAAATACCCCGGCCAGCTCTCGGGCGGCCAGCAGCAGCGCGTGGCGATCGCGCGCGCGCTCTGCATGCGCCCGAAGATCATGCTGTTCGACGAGCCCACCTCCGCGCTCGACCCGGAGATGATCAAGGAGGTGCTCGACGTGATGGTCGAGCTTGCGCAGTCCGGCATGACCATGGTGGTGGTGACGCACGAGATGGGCTTCGCGCGTACGGTGGCCGACCGTGTGGTGTTCATGGACCAGGGCGAGGTGGTGGAGGTCGGCGCGCCGACCGAGTTCTTCGCCAACCCGAAGTCCGACCGGCTGAAGATGTTCCTCAGCCAGATCCTCGGGCACTGATACCAACTCCCACTGATCAGAACCGATGCGCCCAGTCGCGGAGGCCGATGGACGTGATGCGCCAGGGCTGGTC
>NZ_JBHYDW010000049.1:0-26538 GCF_051860475.1 Elioraea sp.
CGGCGCCTGCGGGTTGATGTCGTGGAAGGCTAAGGTCCACTCGTCCTCGTGCACCTTCTGGCACGGCACCTCGTGGCGCAGGATGCGCGCGAAGATGTTCGAGGGGTCGTAGGGCGGCAGGCCGCTGACAGGCATCGCGAAGCTCCGGCAGATCGACGGAGCGTCCCGCCTACCACACCTTCTTGGTGCCTGGCAGCCGGCGGACCACGGGCTGGGCGCGCGCGGCCTTCTCGGCGATGCCGCTCGTGCCCTGGCGACGTTCCAGTTCGGCCCAGACCGTCTCGGGGCGGATGCCGGCGTCCACCCAGACCACCATGAGGTGGTAGAGCAGGTCGGCGCTCTCAGCGATCACGCCGTCACGATTGCCACGGGTGGTCTCGATCACCGCCTCGACCGCCTCCTCGCCGAGCTTCTGCGCGACCTTGGCGGTGCCGCGCGAGAGCAGCCGGGCGGAGTGCGAGAGCGCCGGGTCCGTGCCCTTGCGCTGCTCCACAGTGGCGAACAGCCGGTCAAGGATCGTGCCGTCCGGAACCGGCGGCTTCTTCACCGCCTTGGCGGGCCTGCCCATGGCCGCCTCACGCCGCCAGCGCCGGGGCAGGACGCACCGGCAGGCCCGCCGCCGCGAGCGCTGCCTTGGCCTCGGCGACCGTGAAGGTGCCGAAGTGGAACACGCTCGCCGCGAGCAATCCCGTGGCCCCGGCGCGTGCACCTTCGACGAAGTGATCGAGCAGGCCGACGCCGCCCGAGGCGATCACCGGCACCGGCACCGCCGCGGCGACCGCGCGGGTGAGGTCGAGGTCGAAGCCCTCGCCGGTGCCGTCGCGGTCCATGCTGGTGAGCAGGATCTCGCCGGCGCCGCGTTCGGCCGCCTCGCGCGCCCACACGACCGCGTCCCGCCCGGTGCCGCGCCTTCCGCCATGGGTGAACACCTCCCAGCGCCCGGGGCCGGCGCGCTTGGCGTCGACCGCGACGACGATGCACTGGCTGCCGAACTTGCGCGCGGCCTCGTTGATCAGGTCGGGGCGCGCCACCGCGGCGGAGTTCATCGACGCCTTGTCCGTGCCGGCGAGCAACAGCCTGCGGATGTCCTCGACCGAGCGCACCCCGCCGCCAACGGTGAGCGGCATGAACACGCAGGCCGCCGTGCGGGCCACCACGTCGAGGATGGTGTCGCGGTTGTCGGAAGAGGCGGTGATGTCGAGAAACGTCAGCTCATCGGCGCCTGCTTCGTCGTACACGCGTGCCTGCTCAACCGGGTCGCCGGCGTCGCGCAGGTCGACGAAGTTGACACCCTTGACCACCCGTCCGTCCTTCACGTCGAGGCAGGGCATGATCCTGACCGTCAGCATCGACTCGGGGCGACTCCTTCCTCATGTGTCGCGACCGCGCCTTCTGCGCCTCAGGACTTGGGCACGCAAACGAAAAAACGACGACGGTCGTAGGACTGCGGCGCAGCGCTCCGGTGGGACCGGATGATGCATTGGAGTTGTCGAGCCGGCGGGGCCGAATATGGAGAATGATCCCTCACCGGCACAGGGCAGGCCGGGTTACGCTGTCGATACTGTCTGCGGTCAGGAGGACGGCCATGGATCAGGCGGCGATACTGCTCGGTGCGCTCCGCGTGAAGGCGAGGCGCGCCGGGGCGCAGCTCTCGACGGCGGACGTCGAGGGTCTGGCGGATGCGGTCGGGATCGATCGCGGGGCCTTGCCGGGGCTGATGGCGCAACTGGACGCGGCGGACGCGGTGAAGCTGGTGTGGGGCGGGGTTGAGGTGCTCGCGGAGCCGGCGCGGACGGGCGGGCGCGTGGCGATCGAGACGAGCGGCCCTGCGCTCGGCGTCGGCCCGACGATGACGTTCGGAACGGAGTTCACGGTCGGCGCGCTGGCCGGGGCGGCGGAGCAGCTTCGCGCGCTGGAGCCGAGGCTCAAGGGCGTGGCGGCCGAGAGTGTGCGCGAGGCGCTGGCGGTGCTGGACGCACGTCCGGGTGCAGAGGCGGCGGCGGAGCTGCGGCAGGCCTGGGCGGCGCGGCTGATGGATGCGCTCAACGAGCTGGTGCGCCGCGCCCCGGAGTCCGAGACGGTGCTTGAGCTCGCGGAGCGAGTGCAGCGCGCGGTCGGGCGGGGATGAGTGCTGGCAGCGACGTGCCCGGCGAACGGCAGCGGGAGCCGGTGGACAGGCGAGATGCGCACCCCGCCAGCTTGAACCGGTCTCGATACCATCGCCGGGCGCAGCGCGATCGGCGGACGGCCCTCGACGCGCGCGCCGGACGCGGACGCCTCCGATGCATCCGTCGACCCCCTGACCGACAGGCGGCGCGATGCGCGCCGCCCCTGCATCGTCGCCTCCCGATCCGCCCCTCCCCGACCTCGCATCAACCGGATGCCGTCCGAGCCGATGCCGAATCGAGCAGCGCCAGCATGCCTCTCAGGATCTCGATCGGTGCCGGCGGACATCCACGGACGCTGAGATCGACCGGGATGACCGAGTCGACCCCGCCAACGACGGCATAGCTCCCGGCGAAGCAGCCGCCGTCCAGCGCGCAGTCGCCCACCGCGACCACCCACTTCGGGTCGGGCGTCGCGACGTAGGTCCGCTCCAGGGCCTCGCGCATGTTCCTCGTCACCGGCCCCGTCACCAGGAGCACGTCCGCGTGCCGCGGCGAGGCGACAAAGCGCAGCCCGAACCGCTCGATGTCGTAGTAGGCGTTGTTCAGCGCATGAATCTCCAGTTCGCAGCCGTTGCACGAGCCGGCATCAACCTCGCGGACCGCGAGGCTGCGGCCGAGACGGCGCCGTGCCGCGCGGCCGAGCGCATCGGCCATACGGGCGAGCGCCGCGTCATCGGCGGACGGCGCGGGCTCGGTGAGCGGCAGATGGATGAGGCTCTCGAACAGCAGCTTGCGCATCGCGCCACGCCTTCAAAGGTCATGCCCGGAGTACGAGCAGTTGAACGATTTGTTGCAGAGCGGGAAGTCGGCGACGATGTTGCCCTCGATCGCCGCCTCCAGCAGCGGCCATTGGAACCACGACGGGTCGCGCAGGTGGCAGCGCTCGATCCGGCCGTCCGTGCCCAGCCGCAACCAAACGAGCACGTCGCCGCGGAACCCCTCGACCAGCGCGAGGCCCTCGCCCGCGGACTGAGGCCGATCGCTCCACACAGCGCCACCCGGCAGCGCGGCGAGGATCTGCTCGATCAGCGCGAGGCTCTGCTCGACCTCGCGGATGCGGATCCAGACGCGCGCGTTGACGTCGCCTGCCTCCAGCACCGGCACATCGAACTCCAGGCGGTCGTAGGGCGGATAGCCCGGCTGCCGGCGCGCGTCGAAGTGCCGTCCTGACGCGCGACCGACGAACCCGCCGGCACCGAACCGGCGCGCGAGGCCGGCCTGAAGGATACCGGTGCCGACGGTGCGATCCTGCAGCGAGGCGGTGTTGTCGTAGAGCTCGACCAGCGCGGGGAAGCGCTGCCGGACGGCGGCGATCAGGCCGCGCAGTGCCGCGCGGCCGTCCCCGCCGAGATCGCTGCCGACACCGCCCGGGATGATCCGGTCGCGCATCAGACGGTGCCCGAAGCAGACCGCGCTCGCGCGCAGCACCTGCTCGCGCAGGACGCCGCACTGGGTATGCATCAGGCCGAACGAGGCGTCGTTGCAGATCGCACCAATATCGCCGAGATGGTTGGCGAGGCGCTCGAGCTCCGTCATCAGCGCGCGGAGCCAGTGCGCGCGTGCCGGTATGTCAAGCGCCAGCGCCGCTTCCGCTGCGCGCGCGAAGGCCAGGGCATAGGCGACCGTGCTGTCGCCCGAGACACGACCCGCAAGTCTGGCCGCCTGATCGAGCGTGGCGCCGGTCATCAGCCCCTCGATGCCCTTGTGGACGTAACCGAGCCGCTCCTCCAGCCGCACGACCGTCTCGCCGCTCGCGGTGAAGCGGAAATGGCCGGGCTCGATGATCCCCGCGTGCACCGGGCCAACGGGGATCTGGTGCAGGCTCTCGCCCTCGGCCGGCAGGAACGCGTAGGCGGTGCGCTCCGGCTCGGTTCGCACGCCGAGCGGATGACGCAGGTCCCAGCGTCCGTGGTCCAGCCACGGCCGCGGATCGGGCAGGCCGTCCGGCTGGAGGCCGAACAGGTCGCGCGCGGCGCGCTCCAGCCGGATCGCCGACGGATGGTGCGCGCCGATCGACGGATAGCGGCCGTCGGCGCAGTCGAGGCTGAGCACGCCGACCACGCGCCCAGGCTCGTCGAGCAGGGCCATGTGGACGCATCGCGCCTCGCCCCAGAGGCCGAGCAGCGTGCCGTGTCCGGCCGCCAGCTGGTCCGCGGCGACCCGCCACGCCGGCGGATCGACGGCGGCGCGCGGCCACGGGCGGTGCGCGGCGACCGGCCGGCCCTGCTGGATCAGCTCGAGGAGGCGCGGCATCGCTGGCGTGCTCCCGCTCTCACCTGCCGCGCATCATCTAAGGATGCCGGCAACATGCTGGAACCAGGCGACCAGAGGCGGCGGCAGATAGAGCCCGGCCGCCAGCACCAGCGCGAGGTGCGCGACCATCGGTACGTAGGAGGCTTCCACCGGCGCGGTGCTGCCATGCGGCTCGCCGAACGCCAGCCCGTTGAGACGCAGCAGCAGCGCGCCGAACGCGACCAGCAGGCCGAGCACGAGCGGGATCGCCAGCAGCGGCGCGCGCGCGAAGGTCGAGGTCACGATCAGGAACTCGCTCATGAAGATGCCGAGCGGCGGCAGGCCCGCGATCGCGACCACGCCCACCACCAGACCCCAGCCGAGCAGCGGATGGCTCTCGGTCAGGCCGCGGATATCGGCGATCTTCTGCGTGCCCTTCACCTGGGCGATGTGGCCGACCGCGAAGAAGATCGCCGACTTGGTGAGGCTGTGCATCACCATGTGCAGGAGCCCTGCGAAATTGGCGAGCGGGCCGCCCATGCCGAAGGCGAAGGCGATGATGCCCATGTGCTCGATCGACGAGTAGGCGAACATGCGCTTGATGTCGCGCCGGCGGTACAGCATGAACGCCGCGAACACGAGCGAGGTCAGGCCCATCGTGACCATCAGTGTTCCCGCCGCGATGGCAGCCGGGTTCGCCGCCAGCAGCAGCTTGAACCGCAGCAGCGCGTAGAGCGCGACGTTCAGCAGCAGGCCCGACAGCACCGCCGAGATCGGCGTCGGCCCCTCGGCATGGGCGTCCGGCAGCCAGGCATGGAGGGGTGCAAGGCCGACTTTCGTGCCGTAGCCGAGCAGCAGGAATACGAAGGCGACGTTGAGCAGCGCGGGATCGAACGCGGCGACCCGCTCGATCAGGGTCGTCCAGACCATCGCGTTGAGGCCCTCGCCGATCACGGGATGCGCGGCCATGTAGACGAGGATCGTGCCGAACAGTGCGAGCGCGATGCCGACGCTGCCCAGGATGAAGTACTTCCACGCCGCTTCCAGCGCCTCGTGCGTGCGGTAGATGCCGACCATCAGCACGGTGGTGAGGGTGGCAAGTTCGATCGCGACCCACATGAGCCCGATGTTGTTCGCGATCAGCGCGAGGTTCATGCCGAACATCAGCGCCTGGTACATCGCGTGATAGAAACGAAGATAGCTCCGCGGCAGCCGACCGATCTCGATCTCGTGTGCGATGTAGCTCGCGCTGAACACGCTGGTCGTGAAGCCGACAAACGTGTTGAGCACGATGAAGACGATGTTGAGATCGTCGATCAGCAGGTAGACACCGGGCTCCGGCCGGTCGCCGGTCAGCAGCGCCAGGGCGGCAAGCAGCGTCAGCAGGGTCGCCAGCACGTTGAGCCGGGCGGTGAGCAGATAGCCCGGCAGCAGCGCGAGCAGGGCGGCCGCCCCGAGGGGGATCAGCAGGATCGCGGTCGCGGCGTCTGACGCGGCGAGGCTCATCGCCGGTCTCCGCGATGCTGGTCGAGCGCGCTGACATCCACGGTGTCGAAGCGCTCGCGGATGCGGAACAGGAAGATGCCGATCACGATGAAGGCGATCAGCACCGAGAAGGCGACGCTGATCTCCACCACCAGCGGCATGCCCTTGGCGCCGGTCGCTGCCAGGATCAGGCCGTTCTCCAGCGACATGAAACCGACCACCTGACTGACCGCGTTGCGCCGCGTCACCATGGTCAGCAGGCCGAGCAGCACGACCGCGAGCGCGAAGGCGAGATCCTCGCGCGCGAGCGGATCGGCCTCAGGCGTGACCTGGAGCATCACCGAGACCGCAAGCGCGACCAGCCCCATACCGGCCAGCATGGTCGGGCCGATGCCGATGACGGTCTCGATCTCGCGATGGATGCCGAGGCGCTGGATGATGCGATGGAGTGCCACCGGGATGACGATCGCCTTGAACCCGAGTGCGATCGTCGCCGTGATGTAGAGATGCGGCGCATCCTGGATGAACGCCTGCCAGGCGACCGAGAGCGAAAGTACCAGGGCGTGCAGCGCGAAGATGTTGAGCAGGGCGTAGAGTCGGTCCTGGTAGAGCATCATGAAGCTGACCAGGACGAGGCCGCCCGCGAGCAGATGGGCGATGTCGAAGGCGAGACCGCCCATCACAGGCTCCGCGAGACGAACAGCAGAAGGGTGCCGAGCAGGCCGAGCATGAGCGCGGCGCCAAGGAAGTCCGGCACGCGGAACACCCGCATCTTCGCGATCGAGGTCTCGAACAGCGCCAGCGCGCAGGCGCCGACCAGCAGCTTGCCGAGATAGGCGCCAAGTCCCACCGCCGCGCTGGCGAGGCCAGCATCCGGCCCGGCCAGCCCCCAAGGAGCGAACAGGCAGGCGATCAGGGACAGGTAGAGCAGCAGCTTGAGCGACGTGGCGAACTCGATCATCGCCAGATGCCGGCCCGAGTATTCAAGCACCATCGCCTCGTGCACCATCGTGAGCTCGAGATGGGTGGCGGGATTGTCCACCGGGATGCGGGCGTTCTCGGCGATCGCCACGATCACGAGGCCGATCAGCGCGAGGCCGAGCGAGACGCGAAGCCCGACCTCCGGCGAAGCCATGAAGGCTGCGACGGTCGAGAGCTGTGTCGATCCGGCGACCAGCGCCACCGTGAACACCACGAGCAGCATGGCCGGCTCGGCGAGCGAGGCGATCAGCATCTCGCGGCTCGACCCGATCCCGCCGAAGCTCGTGCCGACATCCATGCCCGCGAGGGCCAGGAAGAAGCGCGCGCTGCCGAGCAGGGCGATGATCGCGATCAGGTCGGCCGTCCAGCTGAAGGTGAGGCCGGTCGCGAAGGTCGGCACGAGCGCGGCCGCGACCCAGGTCGCGGCGAAGATCAGATAGGGTGCGACGCGGAACAGCCACGACGCCGTCTCGGCGATCACCGCCTCCTTGCGCAGCAGCCGCAGCAGGTCGCGATAGGGCTGGATCACCGAAGGCCCCCGCCGGCGCAGCAGCCGCGCCTTCGCCGTGCGCACGGTCCCGGTCAGCAGGGGCGCGAGCAGCAGGACCAGCGCCATCTGCGCGCCCTGCACCAGGAGGTCGAGCATCACGGCCACAGCGCGAGCACCAGCAGGAGCGTGACCAGCGCCAGGAAGACGAGGCTCAGGTAGCGCCGGATGGTCAGGAACTGCAACACGTTCAGGCGCTCGGCGATCACGCCGATCGCCCGGGTCACGGGCGCGTAGAGCCCGTCCCAGATGAGATCCCGCGTCTCGACCACCAGCCGCGCGGGCTCCACGCTGCCCGGCGGCGGCATCTGCACCTGCTCGCTGGTACGGAACGCTGCCGCACCGAACACGCGTCGGATCGGCTGGGCGAAGCTGACCGCGGTGTACTGGGTGGCCGGGCTCGGATCCGGGAAGCCGCAATCCCAGGCCGGCGCGCGACGGAGCGCACGCGAGGCGAAGCGGTGGATGGCAAGCACGGCCAGCGTGGCCGAGGCCGCGATGAAGGCGAATACCAGCAGCCCGTTATAGGAGCTTCGGCTCTCGGCGACCGGCACGATCGACAGCCACGGTTCATGGATCTGCACCGGCATGCGCGCGCCGACCAGGGACGAGACGGCCGGCGCCAGGCCATCGATGATCAGGCCGGGCAGGATGCCGAGCAGCAGGCAGAGGACCGCGAAGACGCCCATCGCACCGAGCGAGAGCCGGTCAACCTCGTGCGCGGTCGCCGCGGACGCGGAGCGCGGCCGGCCAAGGAAGGTGACGCCGAACGCCTTGACGAAACAGGCCGCCACCAGCGCTGCCGAGAGCGCCAGCACCCCGCCCACCCCGGGCACCATGACCTTCAGGCCCCATTGCGGCAGGTCCGGGCTCAGCAGGATCGCCTGGAACGTCAGCCACTCGGAGACAAAGCCGTTCAGCGGCGGCAGCGCGGAGATCGCCACGCAGCCGACCAGGAAGGCGAACCCGGTGACGGGCATCCGGTGGATCAGCCCGCCGAGCCGGTCCATGTCGCGCGCACCGGTCGCGCTGAGCACGGCACCTGCGCCGAAGAACAGCAGGCCCTTGAACAGCGAATGGTTGAGTACGTGGAACAGCGCCGCGGTGAGCGCGAGAGCGGCCGCGCCGTCGAAGCCGTTGGCCTGGAACGCCAGGGCGAGACCGAGATTGACGAAGATGACGCCGATGTTCTCGATCGTCGAGTAGGCAAGCAGGCGCTTGAGGTCGCGCTCCATCAGCGCGTGCAGGATCCCGAGCACGGCGGTCGCGCCGCCGAGAAAGAGCAGGATCGCGGCAGCCCACCATGACGGCGCGTCGATCAGGTCGAACACGACGCGGATGAAGCCGTAGACGGCGACCTTGGTCATGACGCCGCTCATCAGCGCCGAGACGTGGCTTGGCGCGGCCGGATGCGCGAGCGGCAGCCAGACATGCAGCGGCACGATGCCAGCCTTGGAGCCCGCCCCCAGCAGCAGCAGCACCAGCACCAGCGGCGCGACCCACGATGCGTGGGTGGCCCGGCGCATCGCACCGAAGGTGTAGCCGCCCTCGGCGCCGGCAAGCAGGCCGAACGCCAGCAGGAGAGCCAGCGTGCCGAAGCTCGCCATCACCAGATAGACATAGCCGGCGCGTGCGTTCTCCGCCGCCCGATGGTGCGCCATCACGAGCGCCCAGGACGCGAGCGACATGAATTCCCAGGACAACAGGAAGGTGAACGCGTCATCAGCGAGCACGACCAGGTTCATGCCGGCGAGGAATGCCGCGAAGAACGGCAGCACGCGCTGCGGTGCCTCCTCGTGCCGGCCGTAGCCGAGGCCGTAGAGGCTTGCCATCGCGCCGCCCAGGTTGATCAACAGGAGGAAGAACGCGGCCAGCGCGTCGACGCGGAAGTTGGCGCCGATCCAGGGAATGCCGAGCGGCAGTGTCAGCGCCGCGGGGGGCCCGGCCCATCCGAGCAGCTGCGCCAGCGCCGACGCGAACGAGATCGCCGACACGGCGAGGCAGGCGCCATAGACGAGCGGCCGCGCCTCGGGTGCACGCGGCCGCAGCACGCCCAGCACCGCCGTTCCGAGCAGCGCACCCACCGACCAGAGGGCGATCTGGACCGACATCTCGGGCGCCATCTAGCGCGCCGGCGCGACGGATTCGCGCGACGTCATTGCGGTCCGGCCCGCGCGGGATCCGACTGTCCCGGCGTCGATGGAGGTTGTGGCGACCGCAGGCGCACGCCGCGTCCGCCGCCCGCGCTGGGCATGCCGTCACCGATCAGCTCGATGCCCGCCGCATCGAGGGCGGCGACCAGCTTCATCAGCGAGTCGACGTTGCCGCGGATGACCCCGCTGCTGGAAGCCTCCATGCGCTGGACGGTCGGCACCGACAGGCCCGCGAGCTCCGCGAGCTGGCGCTGGTCGATGCCGAGCAGCGCCCGGGCGGCGCGCAACTGGGCCGGGGTGATCATGGAGCCCCTATGCTGTCCTAGCTTATCAATCCAAATTCATATATGCAGCATACTTTATGATATGTGAAGTATCTAAATATCGATGTGAGCCAAACCAGGACGCGTGCCAGGAGCGTCACGGTCCGCACCGAGTTCGAGCCCCACCCGGGAACGGAAGCCCCGGGTCTGGAGGCCGCGCGGCCGCGGCGGATCCGGCCCTCCCCGGGGATGGCGGGTCCGACCGGCGGGAGTCCTCAGGAGGGGAGCCGGCGCGCGAGTCCGCGCGACTGCGCGTCTCGTGCCGGCCGGACCGCCAATCCGCGGGACCGCATCGAGACGACCGTCGCCGCCTTGACGCGCCCTTCGAACGTCGGGGCGCCGACGCGATCTCGTACGACAGCTCCAAGGCCAGGGTAGACGTCGCGGCCGCTGGCGGGGGCAATGCGCCAAGGCATTCCGGTTCGTGCTGCGGACAGCAGCAGTCCCGCGCCGGCGTCAGCTACCGCGATGGCGGACTCCGCACGAGCGGCATAGGCAAAACGGACGGCAAGGCGCCCGACCTAGCGCCTCAGCGCGGCCGCGACGGGCGCGTCGGCAGGCGGCGGGTCGTCGATGTCATCCGACCAGACATGGAGCACACCGTCGACATCATCGGGTCGCTCCCGGAGCTTGGCCCGCACGATCGCTTCGATGCGAGGTTGCGCGGCTGCAAAGCACGCCAGCAACTCAGCCGGCTTGAACCGCCGCTGGCCGGACAGGTCCTGCAGCGCGCTGCGCGAGATCGCGCACGCGACCGTCCGCCCGTCCGCAACGATCTCGAAGGTCACGCGCGCGCCATCCCAGCGCGGATGCCGCGTCATGCGGTGAGCCGCCGTACGCAGGCCTGTACCGCGTCGCTGTCGACGGATGCGGCGCCCGGCATCCTCGCCCATTGACGCGCGAGCTCGTAGCCGCGGTTCCAGTCCAGCCGGCCCGTCTCGGCGGTCGCCGCCCGAGCACGCTCTTCACAGAACTGCGCCTGCTGCTCGACAACCGCGGCGTGCACGCGCGCCTCGGCAGTGCTGCTGCGCACCTGGTATCCGGCGAAGCTCGACACCAGCGGCCCAAGCATCATCCCGATCCCGAGAGCATAGATGATCGGCCGGTTGCGGTCCCACCGATTGCGCAATCTGTCAGCACGCGGCTTTTCGTTGATCGCCATCGCAGCCTCCTTGTGGCTATTCACGGCGGTTCGCGCCGTGCTCCGTGCCTTCATCATTTTCGGGGCCGGGATCGGAACCGGAGGCTTGTCGCGTCAGCCGATCTCTCCGGTCGACAGATGGTGACGCCACGGCATGATTACATCGGCGTGCCGGCACACCGTGGTGACGGGTTCAGAGCAGCGTCATCCAGATCACGGCGGCGCCGGCTGCAAAGGCGAGGCTCGTGGCACCGAGAGCGATGCAGAGGACGATCCCGTCCTCCTCGAGATACGCGACAGCCACCAGGATGATCGCCACGGCATAGGGAATGTTGCTGAGCGGCACCGGTGTCGCCAGGAGCAGCGCGCCGAGCAGGAGCATCAGCGCGCCGACCAGGCGCTTGGTCGTCTGGAACGGTGTTGCGAAGCGCGGGCGCATCACCCGCTCCATGGCGCGAAGCACCGGCAGCGCGCGTTGGATCAGCGCGACAAGGCGCTGCGTCGGCAGCCCGCGCGCGCTGAGGCGCTGCGGGAACACGGGTGCCGCGTGGCCGCGCAGCATCTGCGAGGCGGGGATGGCCAGCAGCAGCCCGGCTGCGATCGCGATGCCCGGCAGAAGGGCGAGCAGGCCCAGAAGCAGCAGTACAAGGCCGAACGAGCGCGGGCCGAGCCGATCGACCACCCAGCCGAGGCTGACGGTCCCGCACGGGGCCTCATGCATAAGCCCTTCGAGCAGGATCGATGTCGGGACGCGCGCCACCTCGGCCATGCTGAAGTCTACACACGGCGGATGCCGGAGCCGGATAGGGGGCTAGCGCAGTCCCCCCGCACTTGGTCTTCTTGCGTCCATGGAAACGATCCTTCTGGTTGGCTGCGGCAGGATGGGCGGGGCGATGCGCGCGGGCTGGCTCGAAGCCGGGCGCAGCGTGGCGGTGGTCGAGCCTGGCCCCCATGCGCCATCGGGCGCCGTGGCAACCCCCGATGCGCTGCCCGGCGGCCTGCGCCCCGCCGCGGTGGTGCTGGCGGTGAAGCCGCAGGAGGCGGACGCGGTCCTGCCGGACTACGCGCGCTTCGCCGGTTCGGCGGTGTTCCTGTCGATCATGGCAGGCCGGACGATCAGCCGGATGCGCGCCCTGCTGGGCGACGGGGCAGCGGTCGTGCGCGCCATGCCCAACACGCCGGCGGCCGTGCGCCAGGGCATCGCGGTCGCCTGCCCCGGACCTGGCGTCACCGGGGCGCAGCGGGCGCTCTGCACCGGCCTGCTCGACGCGATCGGCGCGGTCGCGTGGGTCGAGGAGGAGGCGCTGATGGACCCCGTGACCGCGGTGTCGGGCAGCGGGCCGGCCTATGTGTTCCTGCTCGCCGAGGCGATGGAGGCGGCCGGCATCGCGCAGGGCCTGCCGGCCGCACTCGCGCGACGGCTCGCGCGCCAGACCGTCGCCGGTTCAGGCGCGCTGCTCGCGGCCAGCGCCGAGGACGCGGCGCAGCTGCGCAGGAACGTCACCAGTCCGGGCGGCACCACCGCCGCCGCGCTCGCGGTGCTGATGGCCGAGGGCGGTGTCCCGGAGCTCATGCGCCGCGCGGTCGCCGAGGCCACGCGCCGCTCGCGCGAACTGGCGGGCTGAGCCGCCCGCCCCCATGTGATCGCCATGGACGGGATCGACGCCTTCGACCGGGACGTCACGGCCGCGCTGATGCGGGTAGCGGCGCGCGAGGGCTGGCGCGGCACGACGCTGCCGGCGGTCGCGGCCGAGGCCGGCACGACGCTCGCCGGGCTGCGAGCGCGGTTCGAGGATCGCGCCGCGATCCTCGACCGGTTCGGCGTCGTGGTGGATGCCACGGTGCTTGCCGGCACCGCACCGGCGAGCGAAGCCGACACGCCAAAGGACCGGCTGTTCGACGTGCTGATGCGCCGGTTCGACGCGCTCGCGCAGCATCGCGCCGGCGTGCTGGCATGCTGGCACGGCATCAGCGCTGATCCGGTCGCGCTGGCGTGCCGTTTCCCTGCCGCGCTGGCCTCGATGCGCTGGATGCTCGAGGCTGCCGGGATCCCGGCCAACGGTCCGCTCGGAATGCTGCGTGCGAAGGGGCTGCTCGCGGTCTGGGTGGCGGTGTTCCGCACCTGGGAGACCGACGAGACGGCCGACTTCTCCGCCACCATGGCCGCGCTCGACAAGGCACTGACCCGCGCCGAGAGCCTGGCCGAGACGCTCGAACCGCTGCTCGGCGGCCGGAAGCGGCCCGAGTCTGGGCCGCCGCCCGCCGCGGGGACGGAGCCGGGCTCGCCCCTCGGCGCCGGGAGCGAGCCCGACGCCGTTGATTGAGGTTTCTGCTGCACTGCACAAAACCGTTTGACCTACGGACATATGCAGGGCTAAAGCCGGGCACGAGGACGGCTTTCCCCGGCAGGGGCCGGTCGCTCCCCTGACGTGAACCGCAAGGACGAACCACAATGGCGAAGAAGCCCGAGACCATGTTCGACATGGATGTCACGAAGATGATGGCCGAGTTCAAGCTGCCGCAGGTGGATGTCGAGGCCCTGGTCGCGGCCCAGCGGCGCAACATCGAGACGTTCTCGACCGCGAACAAGCTCGCGCTCGAAGGCATGCAGGCGGTGGCGAAGCGCAACATGGAGATCATGCAGCAGTCGCTCGCCGACATGACCGATGCGATGAAGGCAATCGCTTCGGCTGAGGCGCCGCAGGCCAAGGCCGCCAGGCAGGCCGAGCTGATGAAGGCGACATACGAGAAGGCGATGCAGAACATGCGCGAGCTGCAGGACATGGTGCAGAAGATGTCCGGCGACACGCTTGGCGTGCTGAACCGCCGCGTCTCCGAGGCGCTCGACGAGGTGCGGGCCATGATGGAGAAGGCGAAGAGCTGACCGGTCGCCTGCCGGCTCCATCGTGCCGCGCCGTTGCCTCGCGGCGCGGCACGCCTAGGCCACAACGCTACGGAAGGGCGGCGCTGCCGCCGGGGCGAACGGCGGCCGCTCGGTCGGACGCGGGCGGCCCGATCCATGATCGCTCGCCGTTCCCTCCTGCTCGCCGGCGCCAGGGTGCTGGCCGCGCCGACGGTCTGACGGCAGGCGCGGCCACCGCCGGCCAGGCCCGAAACATCGGGCCGAGAAACCGGCGCGCCGAGGTTGCCTCCGCCCCGGCCTCGCATTAGGTAGAAGGTTAAGCTGCGCTTTGTCAGGCGCGGCGCAAGCACCGTTACCGGGAGGCTCTACCTATGATTGCTCGTCGTTCACTTCTGCTCGCCGGCGCCGGCGCGCTGGCCGCTCCCGCTGTCGTGCGCGCACAGCAGGGCCGCAGCTACATCCTGGCCACAGCGACCATCGGCGGCACCTACTATCCCGTTGGCGTTGCCCTCGCGACGTTGACCAAGGTGCGCCTGCAGGCCAGCAAGGGGATCGACATGTCGGCGATCTCCTCGGCCGGGTCGGGCGAGAACATCCGGCTCCTGCGCGAGAACCAAGCGCAGTTCGCGATCCTCCAGGGCCTGTTCGGCCTCTATGGGCGCGACGGGTCGGGACCCGTGCAGTCGGACGGGCCGCAGCGGAACCTGCGCTCCATCTGCGGCGTGTGGGGCAACACCGAGCACGTCGTGCTGCGCAACAGCTTCGTCCGCACCGGCACCTTCGAGGACCTGCTGAACATGCGGGGCCGGCGCTTCTCGATGTCCGCGCGCAACTCCGGCACGGAGTTCTCGAACCGGTTCATCTTCGCCAACAGCGGGATCAACCCGGATCAGACCTTCGAGTTGGTCTACCTCGGCTTCGGCCCGACCGCCGAGGCGCTGATCGCGGGGCAGATCGACGGCGCCAATCCGGGTGGCGGCATCCCGGTCGCGGCGGTGACACAGATCTTCGCCCGCGCGGGCGACCAGTTCTCGATCCTCGAGTTCACCGACGAGCAGGCGAAGAAGGCGGATGGCGGCACCGGTCTCTACACGGCACGGATCATTCCGGCGAACACCTACCCGAATGTGGCCAAGGACATCCGCACGATCACACAGCCGAACTTCCTGGCCTGCAATGCTGCGGTGCCAGAGAACGACGTCTACGAGATCACCAAGGCGATCTTCGAGAACTTGCCGTTCCTGAACAGCATCCATGCCGCGACGCGCGAGATGAAGCTTGAGACTGCGCTCGACGGCATGGTGAACCCGGTGCACCCGGGTGCGGCGCGCTACTACACCGAGAAGGGCATAGCGATCCCCGAGCGGCTGCGCGCCGCCTGACGTGACGGCGTCACGTCGTCAGGACGCTGACCTGCGCGGCGAGGGCAGCCTCGCCGCGCAGTTCGCGTTCTGGTTCGGCGCGGCGCTCGCCGCCTGGCACCTCTGGCTGAACACCTTCGGCCTGGTCAGCGAACTCCGCGCCAGCGTGATCCATTTCGCAGGCTTCGCCACGATCGGCGCGATGGCGTGGCCCCTTATGCGCGGCGGCGGCGCGCGTGGCGCCCTCGCCTACGCGGCCGACATCGCGATCGCGCTGATGGCGATCGGCTGCGCGTTCTATCTGTTTCTCGGCGAGGACTCGTTCTACGCCCGTGGCAGCAAGTTCCTATGGTACGATTGGGTGTTCACCATCGCCGCACCCGTGATCGCGCTGGAAATGATCCGCCGCACGACCGGCTGGGTGGTGCCCGTCCTCTGCATCCTTGCCTTCACCTATGTCACGACCTGGGGCGCGTGGCTGGACGGCGTGCTGCGCTTCCCGGGACTCTCGCTCGAAATCACGCTGTTCCGCGTCTTCTATTCCGACGACGGGATGTTCGGGAACATCGCCCAGATCTCGTGGAATCTGGTGACGATGTTCATCATCTTCGGCGCGTTCCTGCAGGTGTCGGGCGCGGACCGGTTCGTGCTCGACATCGGCCGCGCGATCGCCAAGCGGCTGCAGGGTGGGCCCGGTTTCGTCGCCGTGATCGCATCGGCGCTGTCGGGAACGATCTCGGGCTCGGCCGTGGCGAACGTCACGTCCACCGGAGCGGTCACGATCCCGCTGATGATCCGCGCCGGCTTCAAGCCGCACTTCGCTGCCGGGGTCGAGACCGCGGCGAGTACCGGAGGCGGGATCCTGCCGCCGATCATGGGCGCGGGCGCCTTCATCATGGCGTCGATAACCGGCATCCCCTACCTGACGATCGCGGCGGTCTCGGCCATTCCTGCGCTCGTCTATTTCGGTGGCGTTGCGTTCGGCGTGCGCATCCATGCCAGGCGCCACGACATCCGCTTCGTCGATGAGGACGCGCCACCGCTGTGGGAGACCGTGCGCCGGCGGGGCCTGCCGTTCCTGATCCCGTTCACGGTCTTGCTCTACCTGCTGTTCACCGGCATCGGCCCGGCCTATTCGGCGGGGGCCGCCACCGCGACGGTCGTCGTGGTGTCCTGGGCCTCCGACATGCCGATGGGGCCGCGCCGGGTGGTCGAGGCGCTCGCCCTGGGGGCGCGCACGATGGCGCCGACCGCGGTACTGCTGGTCGGCATCGGCGTGATGATCTCGGCGGTCGCGACCACCGGCCTCGGCAACGTGTTCTCGATCATGATCGAGCGCTGGGCAGGCGGCTCCGTCGCGATCGCGCTCGTCCTGATCGCGATCGCCTCGCTGATCCTGGGCGCAGCCCTCCCGGTCACCGCGTCCTATGTCGTGCTCGCGACGCTGTCCGCCCCGGCGCTGTCGGACATGATCCTGGGCGACGCGGTGCGCGCGGCCTTCGCGGCGGGGACCATTCCCGACATCGCGCGCACGCTCGCGATGCTGGTCGCCCCCGATGTCACCCTGCCGTCGCCCGGAAGCACGATGGCGGCCGCAGAGGCGGCGCGGCTGTTTGCCGCCTTCCCGCCCGAGATGCGTGGCCAGGTGATCGACGCGACGCTCACACCGGGTGCGGCCGCGCTTGCACTGCTGTCGTCGCACATGATCATCTTCTGGCTCAGCCAGGACAGCAACGTCACGCCGCCGGTCTGCATCCCCGCCTACGCCGCCGCCGCGATCGCCAAGGCGAGCCCGCTCGCCACCGGCATGGTGGCGTGGCGCCTGGCGAAGTCGCTCTACTTCATCCCGCTGATCTTCGCCTACCAGCCGTTCCTCTCCTCCGACCCGACCGTACAGCTCGCGATCGCCGCCTTCGCGCTGCCCGGGATCTACGCGCTCTCGGCCGCGATCGAGGGCTTTGCCGAGGCACGCCTCAACCTGGTGGAGCGCGGTGTGCTCGGCGTCGCCGGCTTCGTGCTGATCGTGCCGTTCGGTCAGCTCGTGAACTGGATCGCGATCGTGGTGTTCGTCGCGCTGATGGGGCTCAACCTGGTCAAGGCGCGCCGCGCCGCATCGGTCGCGGCCGCTACGCCGGGAGCCTGATCCGCGCCCTGAGCCCGCCCTGTGGGCTGTCCTCGAGCGCGATCTCGCCCCCATGGGCGCGCACGATGTCGCGCGCGATCGTCAAGCCCAGGCCGGTATGGCTGCCCCCGCCCCGCCCGCCACCGAGACGCACGAACGGCCGGAACGCCTCCTCGCGCTGCTCCGCCGGAATCCCCGGTCCGTCGTCATCGACCGTGATCTGCACCACCTCGCCGCCGCCGCGCACGACCCGTTCGGCCGCGAGCCAGACATGCCGCGCATGCCGGCGGGCGTTGTCGACGAGGTTGCCGAGGCAGCGACGCATCGCGTCGGCACGCAGCGGCAGCACGAGCGGCGCAGGCGCCGTCAGCTCGACCTCGGTGCCGGCGGCGCGTGCCTTCTCCGCCATGTCGGCGAGCAGAACCGCCAGATCGGTCGGCTGCGCCTGTTCGGTGCCCTCGCCGCGCGCGAAGGCAAGATAGCCCTCGATCATCCGTTCCATCTCGGCAATGTCCTCGCCGAGCGCGGCAAGCTCCTCCGCCTCGTCCGGCTTGCGGGTACCGAGCATCGTCAGCGCCAGACGCATGCGCGTCAGCGGCGTGCGCAGATCGTGGCTGACCCCCGCCAGCATCTCGGTGCGCTGCGCGAGGAAGCGGCGCAACCGCTCCTGCATCAGGTTGAACGCCGCTGCCGCCTGGCGCACCTCGTCCGCCCCCTCCGGCTTGATCGGGCCGACATCGCGGCCCTTGCCGAATGCATCCGCGGCGAGCGCGAGCCTGCGCACCGGCTTGACCTGGTTGCGCATGAACACGGCCGCGATCGCGAACAGGATCAGTGCCGAGCCGATCAGCCAGAGCACGAACACGGTGACCGTTCCGGTGAACAGCCGCTTGGCCGGGGCATCCACATGCAGCACGCCCTCGGGCAGCTGGACACGGATCTGCACCTCGCGCTCGGCGCGCCCGGACCAGTCGATGCGGAACGGCAGGCGCACCCGCTCGGCCAGCGCAGCGCGCAGCTCCGCCTCCGCGGGGCCCTGGATCACGTCGGGCGGATCGGCGGGCAGGATCTCGCCGTCGGCGAAGCGGATCGCGAGTTCCGTGCGGGTCAGCATCTCCCGTGCGAGCCAGTCCTGGTCCACGCCATCGGGAAAGCGACGCAGCATCTCGACCGCGAGCGCGACATCGCCCGCGACCGCGGCGGCGAGCCGGCGCGAGACCACCTCCCAGTGCGTGCCGTAGAAGATCTGCAGCGCGACCGCCTGCAGCAGGATCAGCGGCATGACGATGATCAGCACGCTGCGCCCGAACAGCGAGCGCGGCAGCAGGCGCTTCAGTGTCCCGGCGAGACGCATCATCGCGGCTTCAGCACGTAGCCCCGGCCGCGCACCGTCTGGAGGAAGACCGGCTCGCGCGGGTCGGGCTCGATCTTGCGCCGGAGCCGCGTCACCTGCACGTCGATCGCGCGCTCGCCGGCATCCGCCTGGCCAAGGGCGGCGGCGATGTCCTCGCGCGTCAGGATCTCGCCGGCGCGGCGCGCCAGCGCCGCGAGCAGCGCCGCCTCGCCGCCGGTGAGCCGGATCGTCTCGGCGCCACGGCTGAGCGTGCCGCGCTCGGGGTCGAACACCGCTTCGCCGAGCACCACCGGCCCCTCCGCCTGGCTCGGCGCAGCGGCGGCGCGGCGTAGGATGGTTCTGATCCGCAACAGCAGCTCGCGCGGCTCGAACGGCTTGGCGAGGTAGTCGTCCGCACCGTGCTCGAACCCGGAGATCCGGTCCTCCGGCGCGCCGCGCGCGGTCAGCAGCACGATCGGGATGTCGTGCGTGCGCCGGAGCGCCTCGGTCAGCGCGAGTCCGTTCTCGCCCGGCATCATCACGTCGAGCAAGATCAGGTCGAAGGCGATCCCGGCGAGCCGCTCGCGCGCCTCCGCCGCATCCGCCGCAATGGTCACGCGGAACCCCTCGCCGGCGAGATAGCGCCGCAGCAGCTCGCGCAGCCGTGCATCGTCGTCCACCACCAGGATGTGCGGCGCGTCCGTCCCGACCGCCTCGCGCGGGGCCGCAGGCATGGCGGCGTCCCTACGCGACCTTCCCCGCCGGCCGCTGCAGCGGCACCGCCAGCCGACCGGCGAGCCGCGCGCGCGCCTCCGGCTCCATGAGGCCGAGCATCACCTTGCGGAACCCCTCCACCGCCGCCCCGCCCGCCTCGCGGAAGGCGCGGGCGAGCGTCTCGCGCTGCCGCTCGAACAGCCGCCGCTCCAGCACCTCGCCCTCGGGCGTGAGCGCGAGCAGCCGCTGGCGCCGGTCCGACCGCCCCGGCGTCTGCGTGACGTAGCCACCGTCGATCAGCGGCTTCAGCACCCGCCCGAGCGACTGCTTGGTGATCGCCAGGATGGCCAGCAGCTCCGAGACGGTGATGCCGCGGTGCCGGCCGACGAAGTAGAGCACCCGGTGATGCGCCCGCCCCATCCCCAGCTCCTCCAGGATCGCGTCCGGCCCGGCGGTGAAGTCCCGGTAGCCGTAGAACAGCAGCTCCATGGCGAGGCGGATCTCCTCCTCGCGCAGGAACAACAGCCCGGCCGTGCCGCGCGTATCCATGCAGTGGCGTCTCCCCAGGGTTTCCGAGTCGAGTTAGGGCAGTATCATTGACATATCACGGCGCCGCCCGTAGCGTCGAGACCGTTGCGCGGCAGCCGCGCAAGACGAAACAAAGTTGCGAGGATGCGCCCCATGGCCCTGGTCCCCTACGACGATCGCGACGGCCTGATCTGGTACGACGGTGTCCTGCGCCCCTGGCGCGAGGTCAAGCTGCACGTGCTGACCCACGCGCTGCACTATGCCTCCGCCGTGTTCGAGGGCGAACGCGCCTATAGCGGCCACGTCTTCAAGCTGCACGAGCATTCCCAGCGCCTCGTCGACAGCGCGCGGATCATGGACATGCAGCTGCCCTGGACGGTCGAACAGATCGACGAGGCGACCAAGGTCACGCTCGCCGCCTCCGGTCTTGCCGACGCCTATGTCCGCCCGATCGTCTGGCGCGGCTCGGAGATGATGGGGGTCTCGGGCCAGAAGAACGCGATCCATCTCGCCATCGCCGTCTGGTCCTGGGGCGCCTATTTCGGCGACGACCGCATGAAGGGCATTCGCCTCGACATCGGCCAGTGGCTCAGGCCGGACCCGCGTACCGCGCCGACCCAGGCGAAGGCCGCCGGGCTCTACATGATCGCCACGCTGAACAAGCACGCCGCCGAGGCGAAGGGCTACGCCGACGCGCTGATGCTCGACTGGCGCGGCCAGATCGCCGAAGCGACCGGAGCGAACATCTTCTTCGTTATCGACGGTGCGATCCACACGCCCGAGCCGGACTGCTTCCTCGACGGGATCACGCGCCGGACGGTGATGCAACTCGCGCGGAACCGGCAGATGACGGTCGTGCAGCGCGCGATGATGCCCGAGGAGATGGCCAGGGCGACCGAGTGCTTCCTCACCGGCACCGCCGCGGAGGTCACACCGGTGGCCGAGATCGGCGAGCACAGGTTCACCCCGGGACAGATCACCGAGACGCTGCTGAAGGACTACGACCGCACCGTGCGGCTCCCGCCCGAGGAAGTCGCCAGGATCGCGGCGTAGGAGGAACCTCTGGGGGGACCACGCGGGTTCCCCCAGCCCCCCGCATGACGGAACCCTGCGACCTTTCCGCCGTCGAGGCTCGACGCCTGATCGGCGCCAAGCGGCTCTCCCCGAGCGAACTGCTCGAATCCTGCATCGCCCGCATCGAGCAGGTGAACCCGGCCGTCAACGCCGTCGTCGCCACCTGCTGCGAACGTGCCCGCGCCGAGGCACGCGACGCCACCGAAGCCGTGATGCGCGGCGACGACCTGCCTCCGCTGCACGGATTGCCGCTCGGCGTGAAGGATCTGAACGACACCGAGGGACTGGTCACGACCTACGGCTCGCCGCTCTACCGCGACCACATCCCCGAGACGGACGAGCTGCTGGTGGCGCGGCTCCGGCGCGCCGGCGCGATCGTGCTCGGCAAGACCGCCACCCCAGAGTTCGGCGCCGGCGGCAACACCACCGTCAACCCGGTGCACGGCTACACCCGCAACGCCTTCGACGTCTCGCGCGCCTGCGGCGGCTCTTCCGGCGGCTCGGGCGTCGCGCTGGCCTGCGGCATGATGCCGCTCTGCACCGGCTCCGACAGCGGCGGATCCCTGCGCAAGCCCGCCACCTTCAGCGGCGTGACGGCCATCCGCCCGACCACCGGGCTCGTGCCCTCGGAGCGGCGCCGGATCGGCTACACCAACTTCAGCGTCCAGGGGCCGATGGCCCGCACCGCCGAGGACTGCGGGCTGATGCTCTCTGTCATGGCCGGCTACGACGTCACCGACCCGCTCTCCTACCAGGTCGATACGCGCGACTTCCGTGATCTGCCGGAGGTCGACCTGTCCCGCCTCCGGGTCGCCGTCTCGGTCGATTTCGGCTGGGCGCCCGTGGAGCACGGCATCCGGAAGGTGTTCGAGGCACGGCTCGCGCGCTTCGCCTCCGCCTTCGCGCGCTGCGAGCGGCACGACCCGGGCCTGGAGAGCGCGCTCGACGTGTTCTGGACCCTGCGCGGGATCTCCTTCATCGCCGCGCATCACGAGCGCTACCGGACGCACCGCGACCAGCTCGGCCCGAACATCGTCACCAATGTCGAGGCCGGCCTGGCGATGACGGCCGAGCAGATCGCCTGGGCGCATGCCGAGCACACGCGGCTCTACCGCTCCTTCCAGCGCCTGTTCGACGCGTATGACCTGCTGATCACGCCCGGCCAGCCCATCACGCCGACCGCCGTCGAACAGCGCAACGTCACCGAGATCAACGGCGAGCGGATGAAGAACTACATGCACGCCTCGGGTCTGACCTCGGCACTGACGCTGATGGGCAACCCCTGCGTCTCGATCCCCTGCGGCCTCGACCATACCGGGATGCCGTACGGCTTGCAGATCTGCGGCCCGATGAAGGGCGACGCGTTCGCGCTCGGGGCCGCGCACGCCCTCGAGCGCCTGTTCGCCGCCGATCCGGACCTCGCCCGTCCGGTGCCCGATCTCACCGGGCTGCGCGTCCACGGCTGATTGAGGCGCGCCTCGCCCGCCGCCGGCCTGCGCCGGACCACACGGAATCGGCGAGCCACCTGGGCTCCCTCGCCTTCGGCGAGGCATTCCTTCGAAAATTCCCCACTAGGTTGTATAGTGTAGCGAACTAGCCCGATGCGCCCCCGGCGCTTGGCGGGTGCGACGGAGCGGTACTGGCGACGGAGGTCGGGCCTATTCCAGCCATCTCGGCGATCCAGGGCGTGGAGGGCACCCGCAACCATCCCGACAACGAGGCCGAACGGCTCGCGGCGCTGATGGACCTGATGCGCATCGGGCTCCTCCAGCCGGGAGGTCTCGGCAGCGCGCTCCGGCGGGCCACGGAACTGGTCGCGCGAACCGTCGGTGCCGCGCGGGCGGGCGTGTGGACATTCACGCCGGCGCGGGACGCGATCATCTGCAAGGACGCCTACGACGCAGCCGCCGACCGCCATGAGGCGGGCGCCGAACTGCTTCGCGACGACCACCGGCCCTATTTCGATGCGATCGCCAGCGATGACGTCATCGTTGCCGCGGATGCGCTCGCGGACCCGCGCACGGCCTGCCTGGCCGAGCGCTACCTCCGCCCGCTCGGCGTTGGCGCGTTGCTGGACACGCCGATCCGCGCCGAGGGCGCGCTCTACGGCGTGCTGTGCCTCGAACATGTCGGCGGCACACGCGCCTGGACCGATGCCGACCGGGCCTTCGCGGTCGCCGTCGCCGATCTCATCTCGCTCGTCCACGTGCAGGACGCCCGGACCCAGAGCGAAACCCGGCTGCGCGCGATCATCGAGAGCGAGCCGGAATGCGTGACGGTCGTTTCGCCCGACGGAAACCTGCTCGACATGAACCCGGCCGGGCTGGCCATGGTGGAGGCAGACGAGCTCGCCTCGGTGCGCGGCCGGCCGATCGCGCCTCTGATCCACGCCGACGACCGCGACGCCTTCTTCGACCTGCATCGCCGCTGCGTCGACGGCGGCAGCGGACGGCTGCAGTTCCGGTTCCTTGGCCTGAAGGGCACGGAGCGATGGATGGACGCGCACGCCGCGCCGCTTCGCGGACCGGATGGATCGATCGAGGCGGTGCTGAGCGTGACGCGCGACATCACGGAGCACCGCAGCGCGGAAGCCGAGCTGATCGAGCAGCAGCAGCGGAGCCGGATGATCCTCGAGACCATGGGAGAGGGCATTCACGGTCTCGACGCGCAAGGGCGGGTCCTGTTCGACAACCCCGCCGCGCTGGCGATGCTCGGCCAGACGGCGGACGAAACGCGCGGTCGGCATTCCCATGAGCTGATCCACCACCATCGCGCGGACGGCAGCCTCTATCCGGTCGAGGAGTGCCCCATCTTCCGGTCGTTGCGCGACGGCGTCACCCGACGCGTGGACGGCGAGGTGTTCTTCCGCAAGGACGGATCGAGCTTCCCCGTCGAGTATGTCTGCGCGCCCATGGTGCGGGCCGATGGTTCGATCGCCGGCGCGGTGGTGACGTTCCGGGATGTGTCCGATCGGCTGAGGGCCGAGCGCCTGCGGCAGGCCGAGACCGAGATCTTCGACCTGATCTCCGCGGGCGCGGGGTTGTCCGAGGTGCTGGAGCGGATCGCCCTCGCGATCGAGGAGGCGCTCGCCGAGGCGCGCGTCGCGGTGTTCCTGGTCGACGAGGAGGGGATGCGGTT
Source organism: Elioraea sp. (assembly GCF_051860475.1). Taxonomy (NCBI): domain Bacteria; kingdom Pseudomonadati; phylum Pseudomonadota; class Alphaproteobacteria; order Acetobacterales; family Elioraeaceae; genus Elioraea; species Elioraea sp. Next base: position 24,164 of record NZ_JBHYDW010000049.1, read on the forward strand.
CCGCCACGGCGCGGCGCCGCGCCTGTCAGCCTTTTCGGAGGCGGTGGCCGGAACCGCCATCGGACCCGAGGTCGGCACCGCCGGCGCAGCGATTCACCACCGCCGTCAGGTCATCTCGACCGACATCGAGAGTGATCCGCTGTGGTCGGGGTTCCGTGAACTCGCGCGCGCGCACGGACTGCGCGCCTGCTGGTCGACGCCCGCACTCGATGCCGCCGGCCGGCCCATCGCAGTGCTGGCAGTGCACTACGACAGCCCGCGAGCGCCCGGGCTCGAGGATCTCGGCATCGTCGACCGGGCCGCCCGGCTGGTCTCGCTCGCCGTGCAGCGGATCAGGAGCATCGAGGCGCTGCGCGCGAGCGAGGCGACCTTCCGCGAGGCGTTCCGCGACGCGGCGACCGGCATCGTCGTGGCCGCGCCTGACGGAAAGATCCAGGAAGTCAACGAGGCATTCGCGCGCATCGTCGGCTACACGCGCGAGGAGCTGCGCGGCGGCGACCTCCAGACCCTGACGCCGCCAGACGACCTGCCCTACACGCGCGAGTTGCGCGAGGAGCTGCTGAGCGGCAGGCGGCAGAGCTATGTCCGGCAGAAGCGCTACCGCACCAAACAGGGCGGCATGGTGTGGGTGCGCAACAGCGTCTCGATGCGGCGCGATGCCAGCGGGCGCCCGCTCAGCGCGATCGTGGTCTCCGAGGACATCACGCGGCAGACCATGGCCGAGCGCGAGCTGCGCCACAGCCAGGCGCTGCTTCAGATGGCGTCGCGGATCGGCCAGCTCGGCGGCTGGGAGGTCCGCCTGCCGGGCTACGAGACGACCTGGTCGGATCAGGTCAGCGCGATCCACGACCTGCCGCCGCGCCAGGTTCCGACTGTCGAGGCGAGTTTCCGCTTCTACGTGCCCGAGCACCGCGACCTGATCCGCAACGCCTTCCTGGTCTGCGCCGTCGACGGCTCGCCCTGGGACCTCGAACTCGAGCTCGTCACCGCGACCGGGCGGCGCATCTGGGTGCGCAGCATCGGCCAAGCGGTGCGCGACGAGAACGGGCGGATCGTCGCCGTTCAGGGCGCGCTGCAGGACATCTCCGAGCGGAAGCAGGCCGAGGCACGCCTCCGCGAGAGCGAGAGCCGGTTCCAGGCGGTCGCGAGCGTGACCGCCGACGTGATCTGGGATTGGGATCTCAGGACCGACCGGGTCTGGTGGAGCGAGGATGTCGAGACGGCCTTCGGCTGGTCTGCGGACGAACTGGAGCCTGATGCCTCGTCCCGGACCGGCCGGATCCATCCCGACGACCGCGAGCGGGTCGTCGCCGGACTCCGGCACGCGATCGAGCATCGCGAGGCGAGCTGGGCCGACGAGTACCGCTTCCTGCACAGGGACGGCTCGGTCCTAGAGATCGAGGATCGGGGCATGATGATCTTCGGCCCCGACGGCACGCCATCCCGGCTGGTCGGCGGGATGACCGACATCACCGCGCGCAAGCGCTTCCAGCGCGACCTGCGGGAGCGCATCAAGGAGCTGCGCTGCCTCTATCGCGTGCTCGAGCTGACCACCGCCGACACCCGGTCGGTCGAAGCCATCTGCGCGGACATCGTCGCGATCCTGCCGGCAAGCCTCCTGCATGATCAGCACGCGGTCGGCCGGATCACGATCAACGGCACCTCGTACTACAGCACCGATTGGCAGCCGCCGGTCCAGGCGCTGACCAGCCCGATCCGGTCGGAAGGCAACGAGATCGGCGTGGTCGAGATCGGCTATCGGGAGCGGATGCCTGACGAGCCGGGCCTGGGCAGCCCGTTTCTCTCCGAGGATCGGGCGCTGATCGATGCCGTCGCCACGCATGTCGGTCGGATGCTGCACGATCGGCGTGTCGGCGAGACGCTGCGCCAGGCCGATCGGCTGCGCGCCGTGGGGCAGCTCACCGGCGGGATCGCGCACGACTTCAACAATCTCCTAACGGTGATCCTCGGCAACACCGAGCTGCTCGCGCAGAAACTGATGGATGACCCGCCCGCGCAGTCGCTCGCCCTGATCGCGCAGGACGCGGCCGAGAACGCGGCGGAACTGACCAGGCGGCTGCTCGCCTTCTCGCGCCGCCAGGCCCTCGCGCCGCGCGCGACCGACGTCATCGCGCTGCTGCGCGGGATGCAGGGACTGCTCCGCCGGACGCTGGGCGAGCATATCCAGGTCAGGTTGGTCCACGCGGAGTCGCTGTGGCACGCGTTGATCGATCCGCCGCAGCTCGAAAGTGCGATCCTCAATCTCTGCATCAACGCGCGGGACGCGATGCCGGAGGGCGGCGTGCTCACGATCGAGAGCGCGAACGCCAACCTCGATCGGTCCTACGCCGAGCTGGACGCGGAGCTGGAACTCG
>NZ_JBHYDW010000050.1:0-26355 GCF_051860475.1 Elioraea sp.
CGTGGTCCCCCGGTCCTATGGAGACTCTGGATGACCAACTACTCCCCGCGCGAGATCGTCAGCGAACTCGACCGCTTCATCGTCGGCCAGGACGACGCCAAGCGCGCCGTCGCCATCGCGCTGCGCAACCGCTGGCGCCGGCAGAACCTGCCCGAGGACCTGCGCGCCGAGGTGCTGCCGAAGAACATCCTGATGATCGGCCCCACGGGCTGCGGCAAGACCGAGATCGCCCGCCGCCTCGCCCGACTCGCGCAAGCGCCGTTCCTGAAGGTCGAGGCCACCAAGTACACCGAGGTCGGCTACGTGGGCCGCGACGTCGAGAGCATGATCCGCGACCTCACCGAGGTCTCGCTCCAGATGACGCGCGAGCGGCTGCGCAAGGAGGTCGCCGCCAAGGCCGAACTCGCCGCCGAGGAACGCCTCGTCACCGCCCTCGTCGGCGAAGGCGCCTCGGCCGAGACGCGGATGAAGTTCCGCCGCCTGCTGCGCGAAGGCAAGCTCGAGGACAAGGAGGTCGAGATCCAGGTCGCCGAGTCCTCGGGCGTGCCGATCGGCGCGATGGACATTCCCGGCATGCCGGGCGCCCAGATGATGAACATCCAGGAGATGATGGGGAAGATGTTCGGCGGACGGCAGAAGCCGCGCCGCACCAGCATCGCCGAGGCGCGCGAGCTGCTCCAGCAGGAGGAGTCCGACCGGCTGCTCGACCAGGACCGCGTGCGCCGCGAGGCGATCGAGGCGGTCGAGAACCACGGCATCGTCTTCATCGACGAAATCGACAAGGTCTGCGCGCGCTCGATGGACGGGTCGGGCTTCCGCGGCGGCGATGTGTCACGGGAAGGCGTGCAGCGCGACCTGCTGCCGCTGATCGAGGGCACCACGGTCACGACGAAGCACGGCCCGGTGAAGACCGACCACGTGCTGTTCATCTGCTCGGGCGCGTTCCACCTGGCCAAGCCCGCCGACCTGCTGCCCGAGCTGCAAGGCCGCCTGCCGATCCGCGTCGAGCTGAAGCCGCTCTCGCGCGACGACCTCAAGCGCATCCTGACCGAGCCGGAAGCGAGCCTGATCCGCCAGTATGTCGCGCTGATGGGGACCGAGCGGGTCGAGCTGCACTTCACCGAGGACGCGATCGACGCGCTCGCCGATCTCGCCGCGGCGATCAACGACCGGGTGGAGAACATCGGCGCGCGGCGCCTGCACACCGTGCTGGAGAAGCTGCTCGACGAGATCAGCTTCACCGCTGCCGACCGGCCGGGAGAGACGATCACGGTGGACGCGGACTACGTGAAGACCCGCGTCGCACCGCTCGCCGCGAACGCCGATCTCAGCCGCTTCATCCTGTAGTCACCGGACGGTCGGCGCGCTCACCCCGGGCCGGCCGATCACGAACGACTCACACCGTCCGAGCACCGTCCCGGACACCTGACCCGAGGCGGGCTGAAGCCTGCCTTCGAGGGCAATGAACGGCGACCGCGGGGCCTGCGCGACCGCCGCCTCCGGCAGGATCGCCATCTCACCGGACGCGGGCTTGACCTCCACGGTCACGCCGAACGCCCGGCCGGCGCCGGCCTGCATGCGGCCCGGCAGGCGGTGCGCCACGCCGGACCTGACCTCGAGCCGCATCGGCAGCCGCTCGCTTACCCCCGGCGCACCCTCGCACTCGACGAAGCCCTCCCACGTGCCGAGCCAGGCGGAGAGGTCGGCGCCCGCGCCGCTTGGCTGACCGGCAGCCCGGTCGCGGGGCCGAGCCTGGGCGCCCTGCGCCTGCTCGACCGCGCGCAGCACTCGGTGCGTCGGCGCGCCGGTGACGGGAAGTCCACGATCGGCTTCGAAGGCGCTGATGGCGCGGCGCGTCATCGGCCCGGCGATGCCGTCAGCGCCGCCGCGCAGATAGCCCAGGCCGATCAGCCCGGCCTGCAACTCGCGGATCTGCTGCGGGCTGAGCAGCGCCATCGGCGCCGGAGATCGCGCGGACGGACCAGCAGGCGGTGCCTCCTGGGCCGGCGGCGGCCGGGCGCCAGGGATCACGCCCAGGTCGCGCATGATGCCGATGCCACGCTCCATCTGATGCAGCGAGGGCTGCCCGACCGCGCTCCAGCCGATACAGCAACCTGCGGCGATGACCGCCGCGCATGCGGTTCTCATCTGCCCTTTCCCCCTTCTTACAATTCAGACAGTCATTCCGACACCATTTGCGTTTGGGTTGCAACAGGAAAGGATTCGTGGGCGCGCGAACGGGCCCGGGGCCGCCGCCCGACCGAGCCATGGCGGTTCCGCAACGGCTTTGCCTTCCCGGCACGGCGGTGCTATTCGTTTCCCTGCCGTGCCGGACCGCGGGCCTCGCGGCCTGCGCGGCACGGACAGGGAGACGTGCCATGCCAACCTTCATCGTCCAGGGCCGCTACAGCCGCGAGGCGATCCAGGGAATGATCGCCAAGCCCGAGGATCGCACCGCCGCCGTCGCCAAAGCGTTCGAATCGGTCGGCGGAAAGTTGCTGAGCTACTACGTCACCTTTGGCCCGACCGACTTCCTGGTGATCGCCGAGATGCCGAGCGAGGCTGACATGGCGGCCGTGGCGGTCGCGGTCGCCAGCACCGGCGCGGTGGCCGGGCTGCAGACCACGCTCGCGATGACCGCCGCCCAGGCGAAGGACGCCTTCGCCCGGGCCCAGACCGTCACCGCCGCCTACCGTCCCGCCGGCAAGGCCTGATCGCGCGCCGCGTCGTGCCGGGCGACGCGGCCTGTGTTATAACGGCCGTGGCTACGGGAGAGGGGCCATGGCCACGCTGAAACTGCGCAAGATCGGCAACTCGATCGGGGTGGTGCTGCCAAAGGAGATCCTCGCCCGGCTGAAGGTCGGCGCCGGGGACGAGGTGTTCGTCTCGGAGGCGCCGCACGGCGTGACGCTGTCCACGCTCAACCCCGAGGCGCAGCGCCAGGTCGAGATCGGGCGCGACATCATGAAACGCTACCGCGAGGTTCTCGCCGCCCTCGCGCGATGAGCGAGCCGATCTGGCTGGAGCGTGACGCGATCCTGGCAATCCATGCGGAGGCGCTGGCCGACCACGGCGGCGCGCCGGGCCTGCGGGACGAGGGCATACTCGAGAGCGCGCTTGCCCGCCCGCAGAATCGCTTGGCCTACGAGGGCAGCACCGACCTCATCGCCCTGGCCGCTGCCTATGCCTTCGGCATCGCGCGCAACCATCCGTTCGCTGACGGCTACCGGCGCACGGCATTCGTCGCCGCGGTGCTGTTCGTCGAGGCGAATGGCCGGCGCGTCGAGGCGCCGCCCGATGAGGCCGTCGCCGCCATGCTTTCCCTTGCCGCCGGCGAGACCACCGAAGCCGAGTTCGCCGCCTGGCTGCGCGCCCGCTCGCGCCCGCGCTGAGCTAGCGCGTGCCGAAGATCGGGTGCTCGACCCGGTCGCCCACGCGGATGCCGAGCCGCTCGGCGGTGCCGGCGGCGAGCTCGAGCGTCGCGCGCACGGGGCCGCGGCTGTCGATCGGCGCGAGGCTGTAGGGCACGGTGCGCTCGGCGATCCGGTGCACCCGCCCGTCGGCCGCGATGAACAGCATGTCGAGCGAGGCGATGGTGTTGCGCATCCACATGCTCGACTCGCGCGGGCTGCCCCAGTCGAACAGCATCCCGCCATCCGCCGGCACCGAGGGGCGGAACATCAGTCCGACCGTCTGCTGCGCCGGCGTGCGCGCGACCTCGACGCGGAAGCGGTGGCGGGCCCCGTCGCGCGTGACGATGACGAGATCCTCGAGCGGCTCGATGACCGGCTGAGGCCCGGCCTGCGCCGCCGCCCGCCCTGTCGCGAACAGGCCGCCGATCGCGCCGGCAACCCGCCGCCGCGTCAGCATCCTGCGCGCGGCACGCCGCAAGGCGTCACAGCACCTCGACGCTGAGCGCCTGGCGGCCCTTCGGCCCCGTCACCACGGTCGCCTTCACACGCCGCCCCGGCGTCAGGCTCTCGGGCGTGATCGCGCCGAGCGCGCGCAGCGGCACGAACACATCGGTGCCGTTCTCGGGGACGATGAAGCCGAAGCCCTTGCGCACGTCGAAGAACTTCACCGTGCCGGCGACGATCTCGGACGGGCCGTCGGGGGTGAAGGATCGCGCGCCGAACTCGCGCCGCGGCGGACGGTCGCCCATGCCGCCGCCGAACCCGCCGCCCACAAAGCCGCCGCCACCACCGAAGTCGCGCCGGGGCGGGCGGTCGCCGAAATCGCGCCGCGGCGGACGGTCACCGAAGCCGCCACCGCCGAAGCCGCCACCGCCGCCGCCGAAGTCACGCCGGGGCGGGCGGTCGCCGAAGTCGCGCCGGGGCGGACGGTCGCCGAAATCCCGGCGGGGCGGACGGTCGCCGCCCTCGGGGATCGGCGCGGCGCCATGCTTGACCTCGAGGATGCGCGTCACTTGCCGGCCGCGCGGCACGTCGCCGACCTCGCAGACCAGCACGTCGCCCTGGTCCACCGCGGTCAGCCCGAGCGGGGCCAGCGAACTGACGTGGAAGAACACATCCTGCCCGTCGGGCAGTGTCACAAAGCCGAAGCCCTTCGCACGATTGAAGAACTTCACGGGCGCTTCCATCGAAGCGCCTTCGGGGATGTCGTCGTCCAAGGGGTGAGCCTGCCTGCGGGGATGTTATCCGGTTCGTCTCCGATTGGCACCATAACCGACAAGTGCGCGATGCTACAGCCCTCTTTGTGCGCCGCGGCGCTGCCTGGGCGCGGGACCTATTCGGCGGCCAGCACCACCCGGCGCTGGCCTGCCCGGGCGGCCGCGCGTTCCCGCGCCGCCTCGCCGAATGCCTCGAAGATCGCGCGGCTCGCCGCATCGCTTTCGAAGTCGTACTCCGGGTGCCACTGCACCCCGAGCGCGAAGCCCGGGGCGCCGGACACGGTCACGCCCTCGATCGTGCCGTCCGGCGCCACCGCCTCGACGCGCAGACCGGGTGCCAGGGTGGCGATCCCCTGATTGTGAAGACTGTTCACGGCGAGTTGGCGCCTTCCGACGATCGCGGCGAGCGGCGAACCGTCCCGGATCGTCACCCGATGCGCCTTGCCCGTCCGCACCCCCGGCAGCGCCTGTTCGGACGGCGTCGAGTGGTCGATCCGACCGGGCAGGTCCTGGATGCGCTGGTCCAGCGTGCCGCCGAGCGCGACATTCAGCTCCTGCATGCCGCGGCAGATCGCGAGCAGTGGCACGGCCGAGGCCAGGGCCGTGCGGATCAGCGGCAGGGTGACGGCATCGCGTGCCGGGTCTTCCGGCGTGCCGTCGGGATGCGGCGGACCGCCGTAGCGCGCCGGCTCGACATTGCTGCGGCTGCCTGTCAGCACGAGCCCATCCAGCAGGCCGAGCCAGGCATGCACGTCCGCCCGCTCGCCCATCGCCGGGATCAGGCAGGGCAGGCCGCCGACGATCAGGTCCACCGCGCGGATATAGGTGTCGGACGCGGCATGGTTCGGCGTGCCGAAGATGCCAAACGGCTTGACGCAGCAGGAGATCCCGATGACGGGCTTCATGGGCGGCGGATCGCGGTTACGGTGGCCGACACGATACGACAGTATCCGCGACCGATTGCGGCGCGGTAAAGACCGGATCGGCACCGGACCGCCATCACAAGCCCGCATGGATCAGTCCAGCAGCACCCCGTGCTGGCGCAGGAATCCGAGCAGCGGCAGCAGCGGCAGGCCGAGGATCGCCGCATGCTCGCCCTCGATGGCCGCGAACAGGCGGATGCCGAGCCCCTCGACCTGGTAGGCGCCGACGCTCTGCGTCACCGCTGCGCCGGCGGCGTCGAGATAGGCCTCGATCGCCGCATCGGCGAGCGCGCGCATGGCGAGACGCGGCATCGCCACGTGCTGCCAGACCCGTACCCCGCCGCGCAGGCAGACCACCGCCGTGACCAGGGTGTGGCGCTGGCCGGCCAGCGCGCGCAACTGCTCGCGCGCGGCCGCCTGTCCGTCGGGTTTGTCGAACCAGCGCTCGCCGCAAACCAGCAGCTGGTCGGCGCCGATCACGAGTGCTGCCGGCAGACGCTCGCTGATCCGCCGCGCCTTCAGCTCGGCGAGCAGCAGCGCGCACTCCGCAGGATCAAGCCCGTCGGCGCGGGCGCTCTCCTTGATCGCCGCCTCGTCCACGCCGGGTGCCACGGCCTCGAAGGCGAGCCCGGCAGCGCGCAAGAGGCCGATGCGCGTCGCCGAGGTCGAGGCCAGCACCAGCGGCGGGGTATCGGCCTGAAGCAGGACGCTCACGGCGAGGGACCGGTCGGGCGCGCGCCCTCGGCCCGCCGGCGCCCCCAGGTCTCCATCAGCTGGATGACCGTGGTCGCGGTCTCCTCGATCGAGCGGCGGGTGACGTCGATCACCGGCCAGCCGCGCGCCGCACAGAGCCGCTTGGCGACGACCAACTCCTTCTTCACCTCCTCGGGGTCGATATAGGCGCTCTCGGCGACATGCGTGCGCGGTGCGCCGATCATGTTGAGACGGTGGCGGCGGATCTCGATCAGTGCATCCACGGCGATGGTCAGGCCGATGATCGGCCGCTCAGCATGCTCCAGCACCGCAGACGGCGGCACACCCGGGATCAGCGGCACATTCGCGGCCTTGATGCCGCGATTGGCGAGATAAAAGCTGGTCGGCGTCTTCGAACTGCGCGACACCCCGACCAGGATCACATCGGCTTCAAGGATGCCCTCCTCGCCCTGGCCGTCGTCATGCGCCAGCACGTAATGCATCGCGTCGATACGGCGGAAGTAGTCGGCGTCCAGCACGTATTGCCGGCCGGGCTTGCCCGCACTCGCCGTGCCGACATAGGCGGTCAGCATGTTGAGCGTCGGGTCGAGCACCGAGACCGCGGGCAGGCCGAGGCGCTGGCAGAAGCTCTCGAGTTCGGTGCGCAGGCTGCGATCGGTGAGCGTGTAGAGCACCGGGCCAGGCTCGTGCTCGATGCCGTCGAGCACGCGGTCGAGCTGGAAGCGGCTGCGGATCAGCGGCCAGCGGTGCTGCACCGCCGCCACGCCGTCGAACTGGCTCAGGCACGCGCGGGCGAGGCTGTTGAGCGTCTCGCCGGTCGCGTCGGAGATGAGATGGAGGTCGATCCGGCTGCGCGGCATGGGGTGACGTCGTGACCCCCCCTGTGGATGACTGGTGGATGCGGGGACAGTCACACTCCCCGTCGTGCCGCGGACCACCCCAGCTGGAGTGCGGGCACAAGGCGCGCTTGCGCCGGCACACAGCACGATGGCGGGATGACTGCCGGGGATCAAGTGTACCGATCGCCACGGGCCTGCCGGATCAGGCTCCGCCGGCACCGGGCGAGTGTGGACGGATCTGTGGGAGACCGATCGGCAAGCGTGGTTCCCCATGATCCACAGCGCCAACAACAGTCACCATACTTCTCTTTTCTGATTCCAGAGGTCAGGGTGTCTGTGCATGAGGACGATGACGACCACGCGAAAGCCGTTCCTGACCGCGCTCTCGGGCGAGGTGGTGCGGCCGGCGCCGGTCTGGCTGATGCGCCAGGCCGGGCGCTACCTGCCGGAGTACCGGGCCGTCCGTGCGCGGGCGCCGGACTTTCTGCGCTTCTGCCTGACGCCCAAGCACGCGACCGAAGTGACGCTGCAACCGATCCGGCGCTTCGGCTTCGACGCCGCGATCCTGTTCAGCGACATCCTGGTGCCGCCCTACGCGCTCGGCCATGGGGTACGGTTCGAGACCGGCGAGGGGCCGGTGCTCGATCGCGTGACCGGACAGGCGCAGGTCGAGGCGCTGGACCTGGTGCGTGCTCGCGAGGTGTGGGCACCGGTGATGGAGACGGTGCGGCGGCTGCGCGGTGCGCTGCCGCCGTCGGTGGCGTTGATCGGCTTTGCCGGGGCGCCGTTCACCGTCGCGGCCTACATGGTCGAGGGCGGCGGGTCGCGCGACTTCGCCGAGGCGCGCCACATGGCGTTCGCCGAGCCCGCGCTGTTCGGCGCGCTGATGGCCCGGCTGGAGGAAGCGACGATCGACTATCTGTCGGCCCAGGCCGAGGCCGGCGCCGAGGCGCTGATGCTGTTCGACTCCTGGGCCGGGGTGCTGTCGCCCGGACAGTTCCGGCGCTGGGTGATCGCGCCGACGGCGCGGATCGCGGCAGCGCTGCGCGTGCGGTTCCCGGAGGTGAAGCTGATCGGGTTCCCACGCGGGGCCGGGCCGATGCTGCCCGACTACGCTGCGACGGCGGGCGTGCAGGCGGTCGGCGTGGACACGTCGATGCCGGCGGCGTGGGCGGCACAGGCGCTGCCGGAGGGCATGGCCGGGCAGGGCAACATCGACCCGATGGCGCTGGTGGCGGGCGGCGCGGCGCTGGCCGAGGAGGTCGACTCGCTCATGCGCGCGATCGCGGGTCGGCCCTGGATCGTCAATCTCGGCCACGGGATCGTGCCGCAGACCCCGCCCGAGCACGTCGCCGCGCTGGTCGAGATGGTCAGGTCCGCGTCATGACGGGCTGGACGGAACCCGCGGCCGTCCCACCTCCGGGCGGTGGGGAAGAGGTGGCACGGATGGAAGCGGCGACGCTTGAGGTGAGGGATCGGCCCAAGCCAGGACGGGCGAACCCGCGCGTTGCGGTGGTGCTGTTCAACCTGGGCGGGCCGGATCGGATCGAGTCCGTCCGTCCGTTCCTCTACAACCTGTTTTCCGATCGCGCGATCATCCGCGTGCCGGCGCCGATCCGCCAGCTGCTCGCCTGGCTGATCACGCGCAAGCGGCTGGGTCCGGCGACCGAGAACTACGAAATCCTGGGCGGGAAGTCGCCGCTGCTGGAACTGACGGAGGAGCAGGGCAGGGCGCTGGAAGGCGCGCTCGCGCCCGAGCTGACCGCGAAATGCTTCATCGCGATGCGCTACTGGCATCCGATGAGCGAGGAGGCAGCGCGTGCGGTGAAGGCATGGGGCGCGGACGAGGTGGTGCTGCTGCCGCTCTACCCGCAGTTCTCGACCACCACCACGGGCTCGTCACTCGATGCTTGGCGCGAGGCGGCGGCACGGGCCGGGCTGGTCGCGCCGACGCGGGTGGTGTGCTGCTACCATTCCGATCCGGCCTTCGTGGGCTCAACGGCGGCGATCGCGCGGCGGGCCTATGGCGAGGCGCGCGCCGCGCTCGATCCCGCCGTGCCGATCCGGGTGCTGTTCAGCGCGCACGGATTGCCCGAGAGCATCGTCCAGGCGGGCGACCCGTATCAGTGGCAGGTCGAACAGACGGTGGCCGCCGTGGTGGCGGCAATGGACGTGCCGGAGCTGGACCATGTGGTCTGTTACCAGTCGCGGGTGACGCCGCAGACATGGATCGGACCGTCCACTGAGGATGAGCTCAGGCGCGCGGGCGCCGACAGGGTGGCGGTGCTGGTCGTGCCTATCGCGTTCGTGTCCGAGCACAGCGAGACGCTGGTGGAGCTGGATGTCGAGTACCGCGAGGAGGCGGCGCATTTCGGCGTGCCGGGGTATTTCCGTGCGCCGGCGCAGAACAGCGATGCAGGGTTCGTCGCGTCGCTCGCGTCGCTGGTGCGGCGCGCGCGGGGCGGGGATCGCACGCTGTGCAGTTTCCGTGGCGCGCGGACCTGTCCCAAGCCGCACGGCGATTGTCCGCATGCGCTACGGGGGTTTGTGACGGCGAAGGCGACAGTGTAGAGGCGGGGGGGGGGGGGGGGGGGGGGGGGGGGGGGGGGGGGCCCCGCGCGCCGGCCGGGGCGGCGCGGCGGGCCGGCGCGGGCGGGGGGGGGGGGGGGGGGGGGCGGCCCTCCCGTTGGTCGGGCCGCGGACCCCGGTGATGGAGGGGGGTTTGGGGGGACGACCGTCGTCCCCCCAGGATGTCTTCATGACCTTGCTCGTCGAGCTCTACCCCTGGATCAAGGCGCTGCACGTGGTCGCGGTGATCGCGTGGATGGCGGGCCTGCTCTATCTGCCGCGCCTGTTCGTCTACCATTGCGAGGTTCCACCGGGCTCCGCCGAGAGCGAACGCTTCAAGGTGATGGAGCGCCGCCTCCTGAAGCTCATCACCAACCCCGCCGGGATCGCCGTCTGGGTGTTCGGCATCCTGCTCGTCCTCACCCCGGGCGCGGTCGATTGGTCCTCCGGCTGGTGGCACCTCAAGATGCTCGGAATCCTGGTCGCCACCGGCGCGCATCACGTCATGATGGCCCGCCGCAAGGACTTCCTCCACGACCGCAACCGCAGGCCGCAGAAGTACTACCGGATCCTCAACGAGGTCCCGACACTGGCCATGATCGTCATTGTCGTCATGGTGATCGTGAAGCCGTTCTGACCGGCGCTTGACTTGCCGCCCGGCCCCCACCACCTCCGCGATTGACGGGAGGAAGGTGCCTGACTACGGTGCCGCTGCTCTCGGGCGCGCTGGCTGCGCCATTCACCTCTGACAACAGCACCGGACTGGCTTGCGGCGCACCCTGCGCCGGCCGTCCTGGCAGGATGGGCCCGCAGCCCGTCCCGGGTGAAGCGGCCGCACTGCACGCTGACGGCATCTCCCCTCGCGGCATCGCGCCGGGTTCCATTCGCCCGCCGCGCCGTCCCCTCCCCGTTCCAGGCCGGTCGTCCAGCAAGTCCCCGCCCGGCCCACCCCGACCAACCGAAGGCCCTGCCTGCCATGCATCTCGCGGAACTGAAAGCCAAGAGCCCCTCGGACCTGCTGTCCTACGCCGAGAGCCTGAACATCGAGAACGCCTCGACCCTGCGCAAGCAGGACATGATGTTCGCCATCCTCAAGACGCTCGCCGACAACGATCAGGCGATCTTCGGTGACGGCGTGCTCGAGATCCTGCCCGACGGGTTCGGTTTCCTGCGCAGCCCGCAGGCCAACTACCTGCCCGGGCCGGACGACATCTACGTCTCGCCCTCGCAGGTCCGCCGCTTCTCCTTGCGCACCGGCGACACGGTCGAAGGCCAGATCCGCAGCCCCAAGGACGGCGAGCGCTACTTCGCGCTGGTGAAGGTCAATCAGATCAACTTCGAGGCGCCGGAGGCGGTCCGACACCGCATCAACTTCGACAACCTCACGCCGCTCTATCCCGACAAGCGGCTGAAGATGGAGATCGAGGCCCAGGGTGCCGTGAAGGAGGGTGTGCAGAAGGGCGTACAGAAGGACTACACGCCCCGCATCCTCGACCTGATCTGCCCGATCGGGAAGGGCCAGCGCGGCCTGATCGTCTCGCCGCCGCGCACCGGCAAGACGGTGATGCTGCAGAACATCGCGAGCTCGATCGCGGCGAACCACCCCGAGGTCTATCTGATCGTGCTGCTGATCGACGAGCGGCCCGAGGAGGTGACCGACATGGCGCGCACCGTGCGCGGCGAGGTGGTGAGTTCCACCTTCGACGAGCCGGCGACGCGCCACGTGGCGGTGGCCGAGATGGTGATCGAGAAGGCCAAGCGCCTGGTCGAGCACAAGAAGGACGTGGTGATCCTGCTCGACTCGATCACGCGTCTGGCGCGCGCCTACAACACGGTGGTGCCGTCGTCGGGCAAGGTGCTGACCGGCGGCGTGGACGCGAATGCGTTGCAGCGGCCGAAGCGCTTCTTCGGGGCCGCGCGCAACATCGAGGAGGGCGGCAGCCTGACGATCATCGCGACCGCGCTGATCGACACCGGCAGCCGCATGGACGAGGTGATCTTCGAGGAGTTCAAGGGCACCGGCAACTCGGAGATCATTCTGGACCGCAAGATCTCCGACAAGCGCACCTTCCCGGCGATCGACATCACCAAGTCGGGCACGCGCAAGGAGGAGCTGCTGGTCGAGCGCGGCACGCTGGCGAAGATGTGGGTGCTGCGCCGCATTCTGATGCCGATGGGGCCGCAGGATGCGATGGACTTCCTGCAGGACAAGTTGAAGTACAGCAAGACCAACCAGGACTTCTTCGACGCGATGAATACCTGAGCCGAGGCGTCGCGGGCGCGGTCATGGAGGGGGGGGTGTGGGGGGGCGAACCGCGTCCCCCCCCAGGGGTGTAGTGCACGGATTGAACAGAAATCCCCCCCCGAGGCCCTCGCCCCCCCCCCCCCCCCCCCCCCCCCCCCACTGCTTTATGTTGCTCTGATGGACCTGATCGCCCGCGCCGAGGCCTTCGCCCGTGAGGTTCATGCCCGCCAGACCCGCAAGGGCGAGGCGGCGGAGCCCTACATCACCCACCTGGAAGACGTTGCTGCGCTGCTGGTCTCCGCCGCGGCCCCGGCCGAGACCATCGCCGCCGGCTGGCTGCACGACACGATCGAGGACGGGCACGAGCACGGCCATCCGGTGACGCTGCACGACCTCGCCGAGCGCTTCGGCTGGCCGGTCGCGGCGATCGTCGCCGAGGTCTCTGACGAGAAGGCGATCCCGAAGGCGTTGCGCAAGGACTTGCAGATCCGCCACGCGCCCCGCGCCTCGCCGCCCGCGCGCATGGTGAAGCTCGCCGACAAGATCTCGAACCTGCGCGCGATCATCGCGAGCCCGCCCGCCGGCTGGGAGCACGGGCGGAAGGTGGAATATTTCGGCTGGGCCGCGCGCGTGGCGGCCGGCTGCCGCGGCGTCGCGCCGGTGCTGGACGAGGCGTTCGACGGCGCCTACCGCGAGGGGCTGCGGCGGCTGGCGGAGACGGCGTAGCGGGTGGTGCGGGCCTAGCGCCGGCCTTCGGCGAGCGCGCGGAGGTGGGCGCGTTCGTCGGCGGTGAGGCCGCGTGCGCCGGGGCAGGCGGTCTCGTTGAGCATGCGGCGCGCTAGATTGGGGCGATGCGGGTCAAGGTCGCGGTCGGGTCGTGCGAGGCCGGCGACCTGGCGTAGGATGCCGCGCGCGACGTGCGGTGCGTTTGCCGCGTCGCAGGCGAGGTCGCCGAGGCGATCCGCGAGACGATGCGGGTCTGGTACCGGGTGCGCCTCCCACGAGCGGCGCAAGTCCGCGTACCCGTCCGGATCCCGCGTCGATGAAGGCACGAGAACCAGCAGGCGTCGCTCCGCAAAATTTCGTGCCCAGCCCTGCGGGATCGCCTCCAACCAGGCGTCGATCCGGGTCCGCCACGTGGTCGGGCCGGCGTCATCGCGCCGCCGCGCCTCGATGAACACCACGCCGCGCAAATCGGCGTCGTTCAGGATGGCCTCGCCGGAGGCGCGCCACACGTTCGCCGCGTGCAGATTGGCGCTCTGGAGCTGCGCCCTTTCGAGCGACGCGCCCTGGAGCTGCGCTTCTGCGAGCGACGCGCCCTGGAGCTGCGTACCTGCGAGCGACGCGCCCTGGAGCCCCGCCTGGAAGAGCAACGCGCCCTGGAGCTGCGCCCAGTTCAGCGACGCGCCCTGGAGCTGCGCCCCGTCGAGCGACGCGCCCTGGAGCTGCGCCCCTGCGAGCGACGCGCCCTGGAGCTGCGCCCCTGCGAGCGACGCGCCCTGGAGCTGCGCCCCGTCGAGCGACGCGCCCTGGAGTTGCGCCCATCTGAGCGCCGCGCCTTGGAGCTGCGCCCAGTTGAGCGACGCGCCCTGGAGCTGCGCCCCGTCGAGCGACGCGCCCTGCAGCCACACGAGATGCAAACGCGCGCCCCGGAGATCGGCACCGGTCAGGTCCGCCTTTCGGAGGTCGCTCGCCACCAGCACCGCGCCGCGCAGCGATCGCCCGCGCAGGGATACGGTCCGTGCGACCGGCTCCGGCCCCGTCGACGTTGCGCCGCTGCCGGGTGTGCCCTCTGCCGTCTGAGCCTTCGCCAGTGCCTCGAAGTCCTTGTCGCTGATCAGCCGCTCGTTCGGCAGCACGATCGCGCGCGAGAACAGGCTGCTCGGCCGGTTGGTAACCGGGTCCCGCTCTCCGTCGAACAGCCAGGTCCGGACCTCGAAGAACCATGGCCCATTAAGGTGATCGCTCCAGATGGAACGGTCCTCGATGCCGCCGCGGACCGAGGCGACGAGGGAGAACAGAACCACGCACACGGATGCCGCGCTCCACATGAACGCCCGGATGCGCGGTACGCCGCCACGTTCGCCCGGCCTACGCGGCCACAGCAACCACACCCACCACGCCAGTCCAAGATCGGCAAGCACCAGCCCCCGGTGCCACCAAGTGATCCACTCGTCCTGATACGGCAGGAACCGCACCTGGAAGAACAGCAGCAGCAGCACCGGCGCGGCGATCAGCGTCAGCCACGCCATGATCCGCAAGGGCCACTCGCGCCGCCCCAGCAACGCCGACGCCATCACCTGCGCCACCGGGAACGGGTCGAGCCGCCGCAGGATGCGCTCCAGCACCGTCGGATCGCCCCCGGCCTCCGCCTCCGCTGCCGTAAGGAACGCCGTGACCTTTCCGGTCATCA
Source organism: Elioraea sp. (assembly GCF_051860475.1). NCBI lineage: Bacteria > Pseudomonadati > Pseudomonadota > Alphaproteobacteria > Acetobacterales > Elioraeaceae > Elioraea > Elioraea sp. The sequence goes on from NZ_JBHYDW010000050.1 coordinate 14,333, forward strand.
CCCCGATCTGCGCCACCAGGTAGAAATGCATCACCACCAGGATCGCCGGGGCGACGACGAAGAACCCGGTCAGGGAGATGGGCGTATTGATCACCGGCAGCGGAATGGGCTCTTCGAGGAACAGCTTCCGATGCGTCACGCCGCCTACAGCGACCATCAGGTAGAGCATGAGCGTGACGAAGAAGAACCACTGCGTGGCCTCGCGCTTCGCCGCCTCGTTCGCGGCGTCGGCGAGTTCCTTCAGCCCGGTGCTCGGCGCAGGCCGCGCGGCAACCGGTGCAGCCTGGCGCTGCATCCTCCGCAGAATGCGCGACAACGGTACAGCCATGGCCCGGCGCCTCGACGTGTCACCAACGCGCCATCGTAACAAATCCCCACCGCATCAAGCAACAGAAACCGGGGGCCAAGGGCCATCGGCCCTTGCCCCCGGACCCCCAATCCCGCCACCGGCGGCGCCCCGCCGTGGGGGGGCCGCGGGGCGCCGCCACCGGGGGCGGCCCCCCGGGGGGGGGGGGGGTGGGGGGGAGAGCGTAGTCCCCCCACTGTTTTTCGAGACTTGGGTGTGGACGCAATTTCAACCGACCTGATCACCCGCGCCGAGGCCTTCGCCCGCGAGGTGCACGCCCGCCAGACCCGCAAGGGCGAGGCGGCGGAGCCCTATGTCACGCATCTCGAAACGGTCGTGGCGCTGCTGCGTGCGGCCGACATGCCGGCCGAGACAATCGCCGCGGGCTGGCTGCACGACACGATCGAGGACGGGCACGAGCACGGCTACCCGGTGACGCTGCACGATCTCGCCGAGCGCTTCGGCTGGCCGGTGGCCGCGATCGTCGCCGAGGTCAGCGACGAGAAGCTGATCCCCAAGGCGCTGCGCAAGGACCTTCAGGTCCGTCACGCCCCGCGCGCCTCGGCGGCGGCCCGCGCGGTGAAGCTCGCGGACAAGGTGTCGAACCTGCGCGCGATCCTGGAGAGCCCGCCCGGCGGCTGGGACCACGGGCGGAAGGTCGAGTATTTCGGCTGGGCGGCGCGGGTGGCGGCCGGTTGCCGGGGTGTTTCTCCGGTGCTGGACGAGGCGTTCGACCGCGCCTACCGCGAGGGGCTCCGGTGGCTGGCGGAGACGGCGTAGCGGCTGCTCGCCGGGTCCTGACGCCCATGGCCCCGCGGGCCGCGATGAATACCTAGTCATGGGCCTCGGCGATCGCGCGCCGTCGGTGTGGCCGCGCGTGCCGGCGCAGGTTCCGGGGGCGCGCAGGCGTTGCGCGAGGGTCGCGCGGTGCTCGTCGAGATCGCGGCCCTTCGATCTGGTCGCTCCGCAACCTGACGGACAACGCCTCGCGCAATGAAGGGCGCGTCGTCATCACCGCACGCCAGATCGCCCAGGAACCGGCCAATCGACGTGGAGTCGGGGGAGGCAAAGACCCCCATTCCGCGCGCAGCGCCGCGTGGCGGGTGGGATCATCGGCTACCGTGAGGACCGCAAGGCGCTCTCGGAAGCGGGGCCGGGCCGCTTCGTCGGGCAGGCCCGTCGCCCACCCATCGATGACGCGTGACCGGAAACGGGCTCTCCACGGGGACGGCGCGGCGGCTCACACGCGAGCTTGACGACCCGCACGCCGACAAGCTCCTTCGAGGCGTGTGGGGTGGCGCGCCCGAGAGGATTTGAACCCCTAACCCCCAGATCCGTAGTCTGGTGCTCTATCCAGTTGAGCTACGGGCGCTCGCCGGAGGGCGGCGTGATAGCGGATGCCCCAGGAGGGGGCAAGGGCTGATCAGCCGCCGACCTTGTCGAGCTCGCGCACGACAGCGTCGCCCATCACCTGGGTCGAGACGCGCGCGAGCCCCGGCTGCATGATGTCGGCCGTGCGCAGCCCCGATCCCAGCACGGTGGTGCAGGCGCGCTCGACCAGCTTCGCCTCGTCCTCCATGCCGAAGCTGTGGCGCAGCAGCATGGCGAAGGACAGGATCTGGGCCATCGGATTGGCGATCCCCTTGCCGGCGATGTCCGGTGCCGAGCCGTGGATCGGCTCGTAGAGCGCATGCCGCGCGCCGTCGGGCCCGGCCGCGCCGATCGTCGCCGAGGGCAGCATGCCGAGCGAGCCGGTCAGCATCGAGGCGAGATCCGACAGCAGGTCGCCGAACAGGTTGGTTGTGACGATCACGTCGAACTGGCGCGGGTTGCGCACCAGCTGCATGGCGCAGTTGTCGGCGTACATATGGCTGAGCCCGATATCGGCGAACTCGCGCGCGTGCAGCTCCGTCACGGTCTGCCGCCAGAGCAGGCCGGACTCCATCACGTTCGCCTTCTCGACCGAGCAGACCTTGCTCTGCCGCTTGCGCGCGAGCTCGAAGGCGACGCGCGCGACCCGCTCGATCTCGGCCGTGGTGTAGACCTCGGTGTTGTAGCCGCGCTTGGTGCCGTCGGGCAGCGTGTCGATGCCGCGCGGTTCGCCGAAATAGATCCCGCCCGTGCTCTCGCGTACGATCATGAGGTCGAGGCCGCGCACCACGTCGGGCTTCAGCGTCGAGGCATCGATCAGCGGATCGAGTACCTTGGCCGGGCGGAGATTGGCGAACAGGCCGAGCTCCTTGCGCAGCGTCAGGATCGCGATCTCGGGCCGCATGTCGAAGCCGAGCGTGTCCCATTTGGGCCCGCCGACCGAGCCGAACAGCACCGCATCGGCGGCCCTGGCCTTCTCGACCGTCGCGGGCGCGATCGGCGTGCCGAGCGCGTCGATCGCCGCGCCGCCGACCAGCGCCTCGTCGAGCTCGAAACGCACCGCGCGGCGGCGGTCGAACCAGTCGATGATGCGGCGCACCTCGCGCATGACTTCCGGGCCGATGCCGTCGCCCGGCAGCACGAGCAGCTTCTTGTTCGATGCCATGTCAGCCTCCCCCTCTCACTGCGCCGGCGCCGGGCCGCCCCCTGCCGCCCGGCGCGGCCGCGTCACGCGAAGGCCCAGGGCTCGGCGGCCCGGCGCTTCGCCTCGTAGGCGTCGATCTTCGGCGCATGCGCCATGGTCTGGCCGATGTCGTCGAGCCCGTTCAGCAGGCAGTGCTTGCGGAACGGATCGATCTCGAAGCGGATCTCCTCGCCGTTCGGCCGCACCACCACCTGGCGCTCGAGATCGACGGTCAGCCGGGCGTTGGCGCCCAGCTTGGCATCCTCCATCAGCGCGTCGCAAATCTCCTGCGGCAGCCGGATCGGCAGGATGCCGTTCTTGAAGCAGTTGTTGTGGAAGATGTCGGCGAAGTCGGGCGCGATCACGCAGCGGATGCCGAAGTCGAGCAGCGCCCAGGGCGCGTGCTCGCGCGACGACCCGCAGCCGAAATTCGGCCCGGCAACCAGGATCTCCGCCGTCCGGTACGGCTCCTGGTTGAGGATGAAGTCCGGGTTCTCGGAGCCGTCGGCACGGTAGCGCATCGCGTCGAACAGGTTCTTGCCCAGCCCTGAGCGCTTGATGGTCTTGAGGAAGCGCGCCGGGATGATCTTGTCGGTATCGACATTCGGGATCGGCAGAGGTGCTGCGATGCCGGTGAGCGTGGTGAAGGGCTGCATGACGATCCCTCCTCAGTGCGCGACGAGCTGGCGGACATCGGTGAGCCGGCCGGTCACCGCGGCGGCGGCGGCCATGGCCGGGCTCATCAGATGCGTCCGCCCGCCGGGGCCCTGGCGGCCCTCGAAGTTGCGGTTGGAGGTGGAGGCCGAGCGCTGCTCGGGCTTGAGCTGATCGGGGTTCATGCCGAGGCACATCGAGCAGCCGGCCTCGCGCCACTCGAACCCGGCCTCGCGGAAGATGCGGTCGAGCCCCTCCTGCTCGGCCTGCTGCTTCACCAGGCCCGAGCCGGGCACCACCATCGCGCGGACGGTGCCGGCGACCTTGCGGCCCTGCGCCACCGCAGCCGCGGCACGGAGGTCCTCGATCCGCCCGTTGGTGCAGGAGCCGATGAACACGACGTCCACCGCGATGTCTTGCATCTTCGTGCCGGGCGTGAGGCCCATGTACTCGAGCATGCGGCGCTTGGCGTTGCGCCGCGCCTCGGTCGTTTCGCTGTCCGGATCGGGCACCGCGCCGGTGATCGGCACGACGTCCTCGGGGGAGGTGCCCCAGGTGACCAGCGGCACGATCTCATCGGCCTTCAGCGTCACGGTGGTGTCGTAGCGCGCGCCGGGATCGGACGGCAGCGAGTTCCAGTACGCGACCGCGCGCGCCCACGCTTCGCCCTTCGGCGCGTAGGGACGGCCCTCGAGATAGGCGAAGGTCTTCTCGTCGGGGGCAACCAACCCCGCGCGCGCGCCCGCCTCGATCGACATGTTGCAGACCGTCATGCGCCCGGCCATGTCGAGGTCGCGGATCGCCTCGCCGGCGTACTCGATCACGTGGCCGGTGCCGCCGGCGGTGCCGATCCGGCCGATGATCGCGAGGATGATGTCCTTGGCGGTGCAGCCGATCGGCAGGCGTCCCTGCACGTCGATCAGCATGTTCCTGGCCGGCTTCTGCAGCAGCGTCTGCGTGGCCAGCACGTGCTCGACCTCGGACGTGCCGATGCCGAAGGCAAGTGCCCCGAGCGCGCCATGCGTCGAGGTATGGCTGTCGCCGCAGACGATCGTCAGCCCGGGCTGGCTGATCCCCTGCTCCGGCCCGACGATGTGGACAATGCCCTGGCGCGCGTCGTCCAGGGCGAAATAAGGCACGCCGAAATCGGCGACGTTCTTCTCCAGCGTCTCGACCTGGATGCGGCTCTCGGGCTCATCGATGCCCTTGGAGCGGTCGGAGGTCGGCACGTTGTGGTCGGCGACCGCGAAGGTGGCGTCAGGCCGGCGCACCTGGCGGCCGGCCATGCGCAACCCCTCGAAGGCCTGGGGGCTGGTCACCTCGTGCACGAGATGACGGTCGATGTAGAGGATGCAGGTGCCGTCCGGCAGACGCTCGACGACGTGGCTGTCCCAGATCTTGTCGAACAGCGTGCGTTGTGCCGTCCCCTCACCCATCTCGACCGTCTCCCTTGTCTCAGGCCTGCTCGGCGCCGTTCTGCGCCTCCGGCGCGGGCGCCTCGGCGACCACATCGGGCTGCGCCGCCGTGTGCAGCCCCATCTTCTCGGCGATGCGTGCGGCCTTGCCGGTGCGCCCGCGCAGGTAATACAGCTTCGCGCGCCGCACGTCGCCCCGGCGCATCACCTTGATCTCGGCGACGTTGGGCGAATGCAGCGGAAACACACGCTCCACCCCCTCGCCATAGCTGATCTTGCGCACGGTGAACGAGCTGTTGATGCCGGCGTTCTTGCGCGCGATGCAGACACCCTCGAACGCCTGCAACCGCGTGCGCTCGCCCTCGACCACGCGCACCGAGACGCGCACGGTGTCGCCGGGGCCGAACTCGGGAACGGCGCGCTCGGCGGTGCGCCTCGCGACCTGCTCGGCCTCGATCTGCTGGACGATGTTCATCGGCTGGCTCCTTCTCACTCTGTGTCTGCCACGCCAAGCCGGCGCGGCGTCATGGCTTCCATGTCAGGCGGTGGGCGCGGCCTCAGCCAGCGCGCGGTAGGCGGTCCAGAGATCGGGGCGGCGGTCACGCGTGATGCGTTCGGCTTCCGCGCGGCGCCAGGCGGCGATCGCGGCGTGGTTGCCACCTGCGAGCACCTCAGGCACGGCCATGCCCTGCCACACGGCCGGGCGAGTGTAGTGCGGATACTCCAGCAACCCGGACGCGAAGCTCTCCTCGACGCCGCTTTCGGCAGCCCCCATCACGCCGGGCAGCAGCCGCACGCAGGCATCGAGCAGCACCATCGCCGCCGGCTCGCCGCCCGAGAGCACATAGTCGCCGATCGAGAGTTCCTCCATGCGGCGATGCGCGATCGCGCGCTCGTCGATGCCCTCGTAGCGGCCGCAGAGCAGGATCGCGCCCGGCCCCTCGGCGAGCGCGCGCACGCGGCGCTGGGTGAGCAGCCCGCCGCGCGGGGTGAAGACGATCAGCGGCAGGTCCGGGCCGCGGGCGAGCGCGGTCTGCACCGCCGCATCGACCACGTCCGCGCGCATCACCATGCCGGGGCCGCCGCCGAACGGCGTGTCGTCGACGCTGCGGTGCTTGTCGGTGGCGAAGCCGCGGATGTCGATCGCGTCGAGCGACCAGTCGCCGCGCGCGAGCGCGCGCCCGGCCAGCGAATGGCCGAGCGGGCCCGGGAACATCTCCGGGAACAGGGTGAGGACGAGGGCGCGGAAGCTCATGCCGCCGCTCCTTCCGGCGCATCCGCCGAGGGCGGCACGACGACCTCCGCGGGCGGAACGATCACCACGCGGCGGCGGGCGAGATCGACAACGGGCACGGCCTCGCGCGTGAAGGGCAGCAGCAGCGGTTGCGTCCCCGTGTCGATCTCGAGGAACGCGCCGGCGCCGTGATCGTTCACCGTGGCGACAGTGCCGATGCGCCTGCCGGAGGCGTCCTCCACCGCCAGCCCGATCAGGTCGGCGTGGTAGAACTCGTCCTCCTCGGGCGCAGGCAGACGGTTGCGCACGACATAGAGCCGTGTGCCAGTGAGCTTCGCCGCCGCGTCCCGGTCCGCGACACCCTCGACCGCGACCACCGGCAGCTCGCCCCGCTGCACCACGCGCAACAAGAACGTCCGCGTGCCCGCCTCGTCCGACACCGGTCCGTAGGCGGCGATGCCAGCAGGATCGGCGGTGAAGGACTGCACGCGCACGAGCCCCCGCACGCCATGCGGGCGTCCGAACACGCCGAGCAGGATGCGGTCAGGGGCCATGGATGCGGTTCCGAGCGTGCTCCGTTCAGGCGGCGGCCGCGGCCGCGCGCTCCTGCGCCTTCTTCTTCGGCAAATGCTGCCTGGTCTGGGTCGGGCGCGGCGCGGCCGGCAGCAGCCCGGCACTGGCGAGGAAACGCTCGACCCGCTCGGTCACCTGCGCGCCCTTGCCCAGCCACTCGCGGATCTTGTCCTCCTTCAGCCGGATGCGGTCGGCATGATCGGCTGGCAGCATCGGGTTGTAGGCGCCGACCTTCTCGATGAAGCGGCCGTCGCGGGGCGAGCGGCTGTCGGCCACCACGATGTGGTAGTAGGGGCGCTTCTTGGCGCCGGCGCGGCTCAGGCGGATCTTCAGGCTCATTCCGGTGTCTTTCCTTTCGGGTGTCGGTGCGTGTTCAGTACGGACGGCGACCGCCGCCGGGAAAGTTCATGCCGCCGGGCAGAAGCCCGCCGAGGCCCTGCCGCAGCAGGCCCTTCTGGCCCATCTTCTGCACGCGCTTCATCATGGTCGTCATGTCGTCGAACTGCTTGAGCAGGCGATTGACGTCCTCGACCCGCGTGCCGGAGCCGGCGGCGATGCGCTTCTTGCGCGAGGCCTTGATGATATCGGGGCGCCGCCGTTCCGCCTTCGTCATGCTGTCGATGATGGCGATCTGGCGCTTGATCACCTTGTCGTCGAGCTTGGCCTCGGCCATCTGCGCCTTGATCTTGCCGACACCAGGCAGCATGCCGAGCAGGCCCTGAAGGCTGCCCATCTTCGAGATCTGGCCGAGCTGCTTGCGGAAGTCCTCGAGGTCGAACGACCCCTTCTGGATCTTCGCGGCGAGCTTCTCGGCATCCTCCGCCTCCATGGTCGCGGCGGCCTTCTCGACCAGCGACACGACGTCGCCCATGCCGAGGATGCGGCCCGCCACACGGTCGGGGTGGAAGTCTTCGAGCGCGTCGAGCTTCTCGCCGACGCCGATGAGCCGGATCGGCGCGCCGGTGATCGCGCGCATCGACAGCGCGGCACCGCCGCGCGCATCGCCGTCCATGCGCGTCATGACGATGCCGGTGACGCCCACCTTCTCGTGGAACGACTTGGCGACGGTGACCGCGTCCTGGCCGGTCATGGCATCGACCACCAGCAGCTTCTCGTGCGGGCGGGCGACCGTGGCGACCTCGGCGACTTCCGCCATCAGGGTTTCGTCGATCGCGAGGCGGCCGGCGGTGTCGAGCACCAGCACGTCGAAGCCGCCGCGGCGGGCTTCGTCGAGCGCGCGGCGGGCGATCTCGACCGGGCGCTGGCCGGCGACGATCGGGAGCGAGATCACGCCGGCACGGTCGGCCAGTGTGGCGAGCTGTTCCATCGCGGCGGGGCGCTGGGTGTCGAGCGAGGCGAGCAGCACGCGCTTCCTGTCGCGGTCCTTCAGGCGGAGCGCGATCTTGCCGGCGGTGGTGGTCTTGCCCGAGCCTTGGAGGCCGAGCATCAGCACGATGACGGGGGGCGAGGCGGCGAGGTTGAGCCCGGGTGCGGCCGGCCCCAGCATTTCGACCAGGGCGTCGTTGACGATCTTGACGACCTGCTGGCCGGGGGTAACGGATTTGAGCACCGCCTCGCCGATGGCGCCTTCGCGCACCTTGGCGATGAAGTCCTTGACGACGGGGAGGGCGACGTCGGCTTCGAGCAGGGCGATGCGGACTTCGCGGAGGGCCTCGGAGACGTCGGATTCCGAGAGTGCGCCGCGGCGCTTCAGCCTGTCGAAGATCCCGGTCAGTTTGCCCGAGAGGGCGTCGAACATCGTCTGCTCCTCAGTGTTCCGGGCCCCCAAACGGTTTTGCGCCGCTGCGCGAGCCTTCGCGGAGCGGCGGCGTCCCCTGGGGGACGGGACAGGGTCCGGTGGGGCCGGAACGGCTGGGGTTGTGGGGCAAAGGGGGCGGCGCGTCAAGAGAATGGGGGGTCCGGGGGGCCGAAGGCCCCACGGCGGGAGGGTGCGGGAGGGCGGAGCCATCCCGCGTAAGCTTCTGGCAGCGAGCTGACGGATGCGCCGGGACCGCAGCGCCGCCGCGGCGGCGCGCTACCCGGCCTCGGCAGCCTGGGAGCCTGCCGAGGCACGCTCTGCGCGGCGGGTGGGGTCCGTCGCCTCGGCGAGAACCCGGGGCAGATCGCCGAACAGGCCGATCATCGTCTCGCGGGCGACGGCGTCGGCCTTCAGCCGGGCGCGAAGTGCCTCCGGATAGTCGCCGACCTTCTGGAACCGAAGAGCCTGCGCAACGGCGGCACCGAAGCCGGTCTTCTTGATGCCGTAGCGCGCGACCAAGCCCACCAAGTCCTTCTTGGCGATCAGATCATTGAAAACCACCGCTTCCGCGGCGAGCATCGCGGCCGGATCGATCGGCACGCTGATCGCAGAGGATTGCCAAGGCCCCTCGCCCTGCCACAGCGATGCCAGGACGCCCTGCTCCAAGGCCGAACGACAGCGGGCTTCGATCAGATGCTCGCGGCATGCCTTCAGTTCAGCAAGGGCACGGGTCGCGGCGTCGGTCGCCAGAGATTCGGCGTCGCAGCCAAAGTTGGTCGCCTGTTGACGTGCCACGAGCCGGATCGCCTCCGGGTGGTAGTAGATGGACTCGACGGTGCAGACTGGCAGGACATGGATTCCCTCAGCCCGGAGCCTTGCGATCTCCTCCTCGCTCCGGCCATCGCGATCGACAATGCCGAACGCATCGAGCCAGTGCAGGTTCTCGATCCCGCGCAGGCTGCGCACGGTCGCCATCACGTCTTGGCAGCCGCCGCGCGCCTCGACTGTGATCTTCGGATACAGAATGCGATACAGCCCCATATCGAGGCTATCCGCGTGGCCCTCAACAAAGAGAAGCGCTGATCGTGCACCGAGGATAATTCTCTTGAGCTCATCGGCGATCGGGGAATTCGTTTCGAGAGTATCGAGATCCCAGCTCGTTCCACCTCCACCGTGAAACTGGCAGTCTCGAAGGAGCAGGACGCGACATCCCGCGTGTTCCAAGACCAAAGAGAAGTCATGCGTTGTTATGACAAATGCACAGTCCGGCCGTGAGGCGAAGAGTTCTGCCAACAACGGCGCGGCGATGGATCGATGCAGATGCCGCTCGGGTTCATCGATCAGGAAGAGCGTTCCATCAGGTGCACCAAGGACGTCCGCCGAGAGCAACACGGCGCTCCGCTCGCCATCCGAGAGTTCCCCCGCCGGGAACCATGTAGACTCCCATTTTCTTGCTTGAAGCTGCTTTGCCTCACTCACCTGAAGAACGATCGGTAGAGCCGCTGCCTTGAGGATTCCGTTGAGTTTCTCAATTGGATCCAGCTGTGACCCGAGCTTCTTGAGTGCATCTTGATCGTTGCTGCGCCAAGCTCTTGCGATTTCCCGTGCCAGCGTGTCACTCGCATTGATCAAATCGAACAATGCCGCGCGAGGTCTTGAGTCCGAATACCCATCACGGACCCTTGCTTGCCTCTCCATATCCCAGGACTGCAAGGCGCGGGCCACATTCTGGCGATCGCTGGGCGTCAGATTCAGTGTGCTATCCGTGAGCACGTTGAGGCGATGCGCCCAGCTGACGCGGGCCGCACGGTTGAAGTTGCTCGCCAACGCGTTCACGAGACTTGACTTGCCGGAACCATTCGGGCCGACCACGAACAAGCGGTCGCCGTCGCCGATCTCCAGGGTCAGAGGCCCTGACGGACCAATCCGGTCGATGCTGATCCTATGGGCCATCGCAAACCATCCCCTGCACGACTCGGAGTCTAGCAGCCGGGGACGAGCCGTTGGTTAGGCCGGGGTCCGAAACGGCCGGCCTCGTCTTCGGCGGGACCTCCAGATCGAAATGCCGAACGCGTGACCGAGCCACACATCGGCTCACCGCGGACCGTCACACGCCGCCCTCCCCGCCCCCACCCCCCAGAGTCGCGAGCCGGGCCCGGCGCACCGCGAGCAGGTGCCGGCGCATCGCCGCCTTGGCCGCCGCCGCGTCGCCGGCCGCGACCGCCGCGGCAATCGCCGCGTGCTCGCCGAGATTGTCGCGCCGCCGGGCGGCGGACACGGCCAGCGACGACAGCCGCGCGGCGAGCGGCGCCGTCTGCACCCGCCACAGCTCCGCCACCAGCCGCTCCAGCATCGCGTTGCCGGTGGCCGCCGCGATCGCCTCGTGGAAGCCCCGATCGGCCTCGACGCGGAACCGCCCGGCCTCGGCATCCGCGCGCAGCCGGTCGAAGGCCGCGGCGACCCTCGCGCGGCCGGCCGCGTCGGCGCGGGCGGCGGCCAGCGCCGCGCAGTCGGGCTCGATCAGCAGCCGCGCCTCCAGCACCTCGAACGGGCCCGCCGCCTCGGGCTCGGCCACCGCGCCACGCGGGGCCGGACGCGCGACATAGACGCCCGAGCCGCCGCGCACCTCCACCCGCCCCTCGATCTCGAGCGCGATCAGCGCCTCGCGCAGCGACGGGCGGCTCACCGCCAGCCGCTGCGCCAATTCCCGCTCGCCCGGCAGGCGGCTGCCCGGCGGCAGCTCGCCCGCGTCGATCAGCGCCGCGATCTGCTCGGCGATGCGGCGGTAGAGGCGCTTCGGCTCGATCGGTTCGAAGGGCATGCGTTGACAGGGCGGAGGGCGGTGCCTAGCGTCCGGAATTGGTCAGGCCAGTTGGCCGCATGACCCAACGGTGGAGGAAACGATGGTGCACGGCAAGATGGCCCGGCGGCGCGCGGTGCTGGCGGGCGCGGCGGCGATCCTGGCGGCGGGCGGCGCCCGCGCGCAGTCCTGGCCCGACCGGCCGGTCCGCTTCGTCGTTCCCTTCGCTCCGGGTGGCGCCTCGGACGTCACCGCGCGGCTGACCGGCCAGCACCTCGCCGAGCGCATCGGCAGGCCGGTGGTGGTGGAGAACAAGGCCGGCGCGGCCTCGGTGATCGGCACGGCCGAGGTCGCGCGCGCGGCCCCCGACGGCTACACCATGCTGCTCGCCCCGCCGCCCTTCGTGATCACCCAGTTCGCCAACCCGAACCTGCCCTACGACCCCGAGCGCGACCTGCGCCCGGTGGTGCTGCTGATCACCAGCCCGTCGCTGCTGTTCGCGCGCAAGGGGCTCGCTTCGGGCGGGTTCCCGGAGGTTCTGGCGATGGCGAAGGCGCGGCCCGGCGCGCTCACCTATGGCAGCCCGGGGATCGGCAGCCTGCCGCATGTCGCGTTCGAGCTGCTCAAGCTGCGCGCCGGGATCGACGTGCTGCACGTGCCCTATCGCGGCGGCGGGCCGGCCGCGGCC
>NZ_JBHYDW010000051.1:0-26327 GCF_051860475.1 Elioraea sp.
CGGCCGCGCTTGAGGCGCTGATCGTGACCACCCGCCCGGAGGCGCACGCGTGACGGCGATGCCGGATGCGTTGGCGCGGATCTGCGCGCGCACGCGCGAGGACGTCGCCGCGCGCAAGGGCGCCAGGCCCGAGCCGGCGCTGCGCCGTGCGGCCGAGGCCGCAGCCGCGCCGCGCGGCTTCCTCGCCGCGCTGCGTCGCGCCGCCGCAGCCGGGCGCATCGGCCTGATCGCCGAGATCAAGAAAGCCTCGCCCTCGGCCGGGCTGATCCGCCCCGACTTCGACCCCCCTGCCCTCGCCCGCGCCTATCGCGACGGCGGCGCGCACTGCCTCTCGGTGCTGACGGACGCGCCGTTCTTCCAGGGCGCGCCGGAAGATCTGATCGCCGCGCGCGCGGCGGTCGATCTGCCCGTGCTGCGCAAGGACTTCATGCTCGATCCGTGGATGGTGCTGGAAGCGCGCGCGATGGGCGCGGACTGCATCCTGCTCATCATGGCCTGCCTCTCTGATGCCGAGGCCGCGGCGCTGGAGGCCGAGGCCGAAGCGCTGGGCATGGACGTGCTGGTGGAGGTGCACGACGAGGCGGAGCTCGACCGGGCGCTTCGGCTACGCACGCCTCTGCTCGGAATCAACAATCGCAATCTCAAGACGTTGAAGACCGATCTTGAGACCACGGAGCGGCTCGCCGCGCGGGTCGGCACCGACCGCGTCCTGGTCGCCGAGAGCGGCATCCGCACCCCGACCGACGTCGCACGCATGAAGGCAGCCGGCGCCCGCGCCCTCCTTGTCGGCGAGAGCCTGATGCGCGAGGACGACGTGACGGCCGCGACCAGGGCGCTCCTCGCATGAGCGGGCTGACGCACTTCGACGCCCAGGGCAACGCGGTGATGGTCGATGTTTCGGCCAAGGCCACGACCGAGCGCACCGCCACCGCCAAGGGTCGGGTGGTGATGGCGCCCGAGACGCTGGCCGCGATCACCGGCGGCGCGATCAAGAAGGGCGATGCGCTGGCGGTCGCCCAGCTCGCCGGCATCATGGCGGCCAAGCGCACCGCCGAGCTGATCCCGCTCTGCCACCCGCTGCCCCTCACCTCGGTCAAGGTCGCGCTGACGCCGAACACCGCCGAGCACGCTGTCGAGATCGAGGCGACGGTGAAGACGGCGGGGCAGACCGGCGTGGAGATGGAGGCGCTGACCGCCGTCTCGGTCGCGGCGCTGACGCTCTACGACATGGTCAAGGCGATCGACCGCGGGATGCGCATCGAGGCGGTGCGGCTCACCCACAAGGCGGGCGGCAAGTCCGGCACCTACGAGGCGGCGTGATGCTGTCGGTCGAGGAGGCGCGCGCGCGGGTCCTCGCCGCGCTGTCGCCCGTGGGCGCCGAGTGGGTCGGCATCGCCGAGGCCTGGGGCCGCGTGCTCGCCGCCCCCGTCACCGCGCGCCACGACAAGCCGCTCGACGACGTCTCGGCGATGGACGGCTATGCCGTGCGGGGCGCCGACTGCGGAACGATCCCCGTGCGGCTGAAGGTGATCGGCCGCGCCCCGGCGGGCCACCCGTTCGCGGGCACGGTCGGCCCGGGCGAGGCGGTGCGGGTGTTCACCGGCAGCGTGATCCCGGCCGGCGCGGACGCCGTCATCATCCAGGAGGACACCGATCTCGGCGAGGAGACGGTGGAGATCCGCTTCGCCCCGCGCCCTGGTCAGCACATCCGCCGCCGCGCGGGGGACTTCGCCGCCGGCGAGACCCTGCTCGCGCCGGGGCGGCGGCTGACCGCGCGCGACATCGGCGTCGCCGCCTCGGCCGACCGGCCCTGGCTCTCTGTGCATCGCCGGCCGCGCGTGGCCATCCTCTCCACCGGCGACGAGGTCGCGCGCCCCGGCGAGCCCGTGCCCGAGGGCGGCGTGATCTCATCGAACAGCCTTGCGCTCGCCGCGATGGTGCGCGCCGCCGGCGGCGAGCCGGTCGATCTGGGCATCGCGCCGGACGATCTCGACGCGATCGCGGCCGCCGCCCGCGGCGCGGCGGGCTGCGACCTGATCGTCACCTCGGGCGGCGCCTCGGTCGGCGCGCATGACCTGGTGCGTGACGCGCTGGCACCCGCCGGGCTGGAGCTCGCGTTCTGGAAGATCGCGATGCGGCCGGGCAAGCCGTTCATGTTCGGCCGCGTCGGCACGACGCCGCTGCTCGGCCTGCCGGGCAATCCGGTCTCGGCGCTGGTCTGCGGGCTGCTGTTCCTGGTGCCCGCGATCGAGAAACGCGCCGGCCTGCCGGGTGAGGCGCCGCGCCCAGTGCGTGCGGTCGCAGGCGCGGCGCTGAAGGCGAACGACCACCGCGCCGACCATCTGCGTGCCTCCCTCGGGCGGCGCGAGGACGGCACGCTGGTCGCGACGCCGTTCCCGGTGCAGGACAGCTCGCTGATGGCCGGGCTCGCGCGCGCGGATGCACTGATCCTGCGCGCGCCGCACGCGCCCGCTGTCGTGGAGGGCGGGACGGTCGAGGTGCTGCTGCTAGGCGGACGGGATGTCTGAGTTGTAGAACAGGCGACCAGCTCCACCCGGTCGAGCGTCGTGTTGCCATGCGCCACATCGCCCTTGCCCTGCTGCTGATCCTCGCCGGGCCAGGCTGCGCTCTGATCGAGGGCGCCGCACCGGCGCGGACGGAACCGGAACCCAGCCCATCGGCGGCCGAGCGCGCGCGCGCCGAGGTGCTCTACCGTGAGGGCGTCCGCGCGCTGAACCCGCCGCGCGGTGGCACACCAGACCCCGACCGCGCCGCCCGGCTGATCGCCGAGGCGGCGCATCTCGGCAACGCCGATGCGCAGATGCTGCTCGCCGCGAGCCACCTCTACCGCCCTGACGGATCGCGCGACACGGCCGCCGCCATCCCCTGGCTCGAGCGCGCGGCCATGCAAGGCCATGACGAGGCGCAGTACCGGCTTGCCCGGCTGATCGAAGCGGGCGACGGCACGAGGCGCGAGCCAGCCTGGGCGGCGGTGTGGTTCCAGCGCGCGGCCGAGCGCGGCAGCTCGGAAGCGCAGTTCGCACTCGGTCTGATGCAGATCGTGGGCGCCGGTACGACGCGCGACGAGGCCGAGGCGCTCGCCCGCCTCCGGCTCGCTGAGCGAGGCGGCGTGGCGGCGGCGACGCGCTACCGCGAGGCGCTGCGGCGACGCGTCGATCCCGCCACGGCCGAGGCCGCTTGGACGCGCGTGCAGCGCGAACGCGCGCGGGGGCCGGTGCCGGCGATCGATCGTCCTCTGGTGCGCTTCGTCCAGTCGGTGCTTGCCGGGACCGCGTTCGATCCCGGGCCGGTGGACGGCCAGGACGGCCCCCGCACCCGGGCAGCGCTCGCGGCGTTCGCCCAGCGCGAAGCGATCGCCGGCGCGTCCCCCTACGCGCCGGCGATGATCGAGCGGCTGCGCGCGCAGGCGCGCTGAGTCTCAGCCGGACGTGGTCGTCGTGTCGTCGGACGGCGGCGGCTCGTCGGGGCTGACCGCAGGGTCTGTCACCCCCAGCGCCGGATCGGTGGCCGGCAGCCCGAGCAACGAATCGACCTGCGCCACCACCTCGGGGCTGAGCGACTTGTTCGCAGCCGCGGCAAGCTCCTGCGAGCGGGCGGCAGCGATCGCGTCCTCTTTCGCCGCGATCTCCTCCGGCGTGGTCGCCGGCATCGCCAGCGCGGCGAGCATCGCCTGCTCGTAGGCGGCGATCAGACCGACCTGGGAGTCGGGCGCGGCATTGGCGCGGGCCACCGGCGAGGCATGGGCGGCGTTCAATGAGCCGAGCGCACTCGCCAGTGCGCCGTAGCTCGCGGCGGATACGCCGATCGTACCATCCGTGCCGCGGGACGATGCCGAACCGCGCGCGGCGGCCGCCGTGCCGAGCCCGAACGCCTGGCCGGTTGTCGCGGCCGTCCCCGATCCGCCGCGACCGCCGCCGAAGCCGGGACCGTCGCCTCGGGCATTGCCGGCGCCCTGGGCTGCCGCTGCGGCACCATGCGCCGCGCCACCGGGGCCGCCGCCCGCGCCGCCACCGCCTGGACCGCCGCCTGGGCCAGCGCCGCCACCGCCGGGACCGCCGCCTGCGCCACCGCCTCCGCCGCCGCCGCCGCCGGGGCCACCGCCTCCACCACCGCCTCCGCCACCGCCGGGGCCTCCGCCTCCGCCACCACCGGGGCCTCCGCCTCCGCCACCACCGGGGCCTCCGCCGCCACCGCCCGGCTGAGCCCATGCGGACAGGCTGCCCGCGTCAGGATTGGGAAGCGGTACGACCGCGAGCGCGGCGCCAGACAGCAGAACAACGGAGAGCCGAAGGCCAAACGCGGACCGACGGGTCATCTGCTCCCTCCTCGTCTCAGCGGGCCCCATCCGAAGTTCAGCGCAATCGCCAATCCTCCCGGGCACCCTCAACGTCTCAATCAAACTATCGTTCGCGGCCGTTAAGAGGCAATAAACGAAATCGGACAGCGACGACACGGGCAGTTGCCGTCCCGCGCGAGGCGACGGCTGATCGCCGCCGGCGCATGCTTCCCGTTGCACAGCCCTTCCACCCGCCCACCGCGCACAAACCGCTTGCCCCGACACGGAGCACGGACATAGAACAAGAGCAGGGTTGCCGGTTTGTTCCGGCCACTGACGCCCAGGGAAGGAGAAAGGCCGGTCATGCTGACCCGCAAGCAGCACGAACTCCTGATGTTCATCGACCGGCACCTGCGCCAGACCGGGTTCTCGCCCTCGTTCGAGGAGATGAAGGAGGAGCTCGGACTGAAGTCGAAGTCCGGCATCCACCGTCTGATCACGGCGCTGGAGGAGCGTGGCTTCATCCAGCGCCGCGCCCATCGGGCGCGGGCGCTCGAGGTGATCCGGCTGCCCGAAACGGCGCTCCGCGCCCGCGAGTACGGCCAGGTGCCGTTCGCGCCCAACGTGATCCGCGGCAACTTCACGCCTCAGATCGCCGGCGCCCGACAGGCGGCGGAGGCGCAGGCGGTATCGCTCCCGCTCTACGGGCGGATCGCGGCGGGTCTGCCGATCGAGGCGCTGCGCGATGCGTCCGAGACGGTGGACGTGCCGGCGGCATTCCTCGGCGGCGGCTCGGAGCACTACGCACTGGAAGTGACGGGCGATTCGATGGTCGAGGCAGGGATCCTGGACGGCGATACCGCAATCGTCCGCCGGGCCGACACGGCGGAGAACGGCGCGATCGTGGTCGCGCTGATCGACGACACCGAGGTGACGCTGAAGCGGCTTCGCCGGCGCGGCAACTCGATCGCGCTCGAGCCCGCGAACCCACGCTACGAAACCAGGATCTTCGGTCCCGACCGGGTGAAGGTGCAGGGTCGCCTGGTCGCGCTGCTCCGCCGCTACTGAGCCCGCGCGATCCGCCCGTCCGTTTCGGGCTGGACTGGACTTCGGCGCGCGAGCCAGGACTCGAACACCTCCTCCAGGTTCGGTCCGCTATCGTAGGGGGCGACGGCGCGCTCGCGCAGCACCGCGTAGCCATCGCCGCCGAGGCGAAGGAAGTTGTTGGTGACCACGCCATAGATGCGCTGGTGGTCGAGCGGCGCGTAGCCGCCCTCGGGCGTGCGCACGGCCACGGAACGCAGCCGCTGCCCGGACGGGGCTTCGGGGTGCCAAGTGAAGCGCAGACCCGCCACCTGCGGGAAGCGCCCCGCCTGCTGCTCCACCCCGGACAGTCCGGTCTCCAACGCCGCACGGATGTCTGCGCCGGTGAGCTTGAGGGTCGCGAGGGTGTTGGAGAACGGCAGCACCGCCAGCACGTCGCCCCAGGTGATCGGGCCTGCGGGCAGGCCCGCGCGCAGGCCGCCGCCATTCTGCAGCGCGATCGTGGCGCCGGCGCTGCGCCCGGCCTCCAGCATTGCCTCGGCAACCATCGTGCCGAGCGCGCATTCGCCGCTTCGGCACCCGGCGTTCGACACCGGCTCAGCGAGCGTGCCGATCACGCGCGCGCGCAGCGCCGCCAGCGGCTCGGCCAGGCGTCCGATCAGTGCCTCGACGCCGGGGTGGCGCGGATCGCCGAAGCCGAGCTCCCGCGCATCGCCGCCGGCGACCAGCACGCGACCGGACCGGTCGAGGTCGAGGTCGAGCCGGCCCAGGTAGCGGTTGTTCGCGCCCGCCTGCACGACCGGCACCGTGAAGCCGGCCGCCCCGTCCACCGGCAGCGGATACCGTCCGGCGGCGCCGTTCGCGCTGTTCGACAACAGGGTGTGGCTGTGCCCGCCGATCACCGCAGAGAGACCGGGCACCGCGGCAGCCAGCGCCAGATCCGCGGGCAGGCCGACATGCGTGAGCGCCAGCACTACCTCGGCGCCTGCGTCGCGCGCCGCCTCGGCTCCGGTGCGGAGCGCTGCCGTTTCGTCGGCGAAGCGCAGGTGCGGGCCCGGCGAGGAGATGCGCGGTGTGTCCGTGGTGGTGAGGCCGACGATGCCGATCCGCACCCCGCCACGCGCGACGATCGCGAAGGGACGGATCAGCGGGGCGAGCGCCGGCTCCGCGGACGCATCGATGTTCGCCGAGACCAGCGGGCAGCCCAGCGCAGCGCCGAACCGTGCCAGCACCGGCGGGCCGTTGTCGAATTCATGGTTGCCGATCGCCATGGCGTCGTAGCCGATCGCGTCCATCACCGCGCGCTCGGCCTCGCCGCGCCAGTGCGTATAGAACAGGCTGCCCATGAACTGATCGCCCGCATCCAGCGTGAGCACGACCCGTCCCTCGGCCTCGGCGCGCCCGCGTTCCGCAACGATCGCGGCCGCCAACCGCGCGCTGCCACCGAAGCATGCGCCCGGCTGCTGCTCGTCGGCGCGGCAGGCGGCACCGAAGCGGTTGATCGGCTCATGACGGCTGTGCACGTCGTTGGTGTGCAGCACGGTCAGCCGCACCGGCGGCTGGGCGCGCAGGACCGCTGGCGCCGCGAGCGCGGCAGCTCCGGCAGCGAGCAGCAGACGGCGGGCAAGACGCATGGCGACCTCCTCGGACGGCGCGGCAGTCTAGCCGCACCTGAAGGCCGATCCAGCGCGATCGTGTGACAGTCAGAACCGGAACGAGAGGCTCACCGATCCGTATTGCGCGCTCCGTGTCTGCCCCCTGAACTCGGGCCCACGGAAGGTGTGGGTGTAGGAGAGTCGCGCCCACGGCATGATCAGCACCGCGCCGATCGCTCCCTCGCCGACGAACGGAATCCGGTCGACGCGGCGGCTGTCGCGCCAGGTGTTGCCGTCGAGGAAGATGTCACGCGCAACCGCCCTGCCCTCCACGCCGGCGAACACGTACCAGCCCCAACGCCCGTCCGGCTGGAAGAACGCCGTCCCCGCGTGCGAGGGGCGAATGCGCGGCGGCCCGAAATCCGACTGCAGATTCGATCCGACGCGCAGCATCAACCCCACCGAGCCATAGGTCTGGACGTTGCCCAGGCTGACCGTCAGGCTCGGTACCAGGCCAAGCGCGAGCCCGCGCGGATCGTCGGCGCGGAGCGGCTGGTTGATGCGCCACTGCCGGTTGAGAATGACGTTGATCCCAGGCTCATCCTTCAGTTGCGTCTTCCAGCCAAGAGCGCGGTCGACATTGATCAGGTCGTGGACGTTGTTCTGCACCTGCTCGCCGAGCGCGGCGGGCCCGACCACGCCAAACTGCACCTCGAAGGTGCCGAGCGTGCGTTCGGTGTAGGAGATCAGCGTGAAGGCGCCGTAGAGCCAGCCGGCATAGGGCCGGTCACGCAGATCCGGATTGCGCGCGAGGGTGTCGGCGGGGGTGTAGATGTTCTGCCCCAAGGCGAGGCCCCAGCGGGGCGTGCCGCCGGGCGGAAAGAACGGGGTCGCGAGCTCGGACATCCAGGCGAGCCACACCGGCGGGTCGGCCGACGCCGAGCGCCAGGAAAGCTGGAAGCCACTCGTGTAGTACTTGTCGGTGCGGCCGAAGAGGTCGTTCTCGACCGTCAGGTTCAGCGTTGCCGCTGGGTCGGGCTGCGGGGCTTCGTTCGCGAGCGCCGAGGTCGCCAGAGCGCCGAGCAGGGACGCAAGCAGGGGTCGCATCGGGCGGAGGTTCATGCAATCTGTCCTAACGCGCGGGCGGACGTCCGGTTCCCGTCACGGAGGGGTGGCAGAGTGGTCGATTGCGCCGGTCTTGAAAACCGGAGAGCCGCGAGGCTCCGTGGGTTCGAATCCCACCCCCTCCGCCAGGTGCGACCGGCGTCTTGCGAGACCACGACCGTGTTGCCGATCCCCGGTCAGGCCGCCGCACGCCCGCACCTCGCGGGCGTCCCTGGGGAGAGGCGTCCGACCGGGACATGCACCCGACCTCACGACTGGGAGGCGGGCTCCCGGTCCGCCCGGCTGACCCGAAAGCCTGCTTGATGAGCGATCACGACCACTACAGCGACGACCTGCTGCGCGCGATCCTGCGCGATGTCCGCATCATCGCCATGGTCGGGGCGAGCCCCGACTGGAATCGGCCCAGCTTCTTCGCCATGAAGTATCTTCAGGCCAAGGGCTACCGGATCATCCCGGTCAATCCGAGGGCGGCGGGGCAGACCATTCTTGGCGAGACGGTTCATCCCGACCTCGCCGCGCTGCCGCTCACGCCCGACATGGTCGACATCTTCCGCAACGCAGAGGCGGCGGGCCCGCTCACCGACCAGGCGATCGCGCTTGGCGCCCAGGTCGTGTGGATGCAGCTCGGCGTGCGCAACGACGCGGCGGCGGCCCGGGCCGAGGCCGCTGGGCTGCGCGTGGTGATGAACCGCTGTCCCAAGATCGAGTACATGCGGCTGTTCGGCGAGCTCGGGTGGCAGGGGATCAACACCCAGGTTCTCACCAGCCGGCGCCGTCCGCTCACCCGCGCCACCAGGAAGCTGATGTGATCCGATGAGCCAGTCCCGCATCTTCGGCTTCGAGACCCGCGCCATCCATGCCGGCGCCGCCCCCGACCCCGCCACCGGCGCGCGCGCGACGCCGATCTACCAGACCACCAGCTTCGTGTTCGACGACGCCGACCACGCCGCCACGCTGTTCAACCTCCAGCAGGCGGGCTTCATCTACTCCCGCCTGACCAACCCGACGGTGTCGGTGCTCGAGGAGCGTCTGGCGAGCCTCGAAGGCGGGCGCGGCGCGATCGCGACCTCCTCCGGCCACGCGGCGCAGCTGGTCGCGCTGTTCCCGCTGATGCAGCCGGGCGACGAGATCGTGGCAGCGCGCCAGCTCTATGGCGGCTCGCTCAACCAGATGGGCAACGCGTTTCCGCGCGCCTTCGGCTGGATCACACGCTTCGTGGACGCAACGAAACCGGAGACCATCCGAGCCGCCGTCACCGAGCGGACGAAGGCCGTCTTCGTCGAGAGCCTGGCCAATCCGGGCGGTGTCGTCACCGACCTTCGCGTCATCGCCGACATCGCGGATGCGGCCGGGGTGCCGCTGATCGTCGACAACACCCTCGCCACCCCCTGGCTCTGCCGGCCGATCGAGCACGGGGCGACGCTGGTCGTGCACTCCACCACCAAGTTCCTGTCGGGCAACGGCACGTCCCTGGGTGGCGTCGTGGTGGACAGCGGCCGCTTCGACTGGAGCCGCGGCGGGCGCTTTCCCGCGCTGAGCTTGCCCGAGCCGGGCTATCACGGCCTCAGTTTCTCCGAGACCTTCGGCGACCTCGCGTTCTCGGTCTACGGCCATGCGGTGGGCCTGCGTGATCTTGGCCCGTCGCAGGCGCCGCTCAACGCCTTCCTCACGCTTGCCGGCATCGAGACGCTGCCGCTGCGGATGGAGCGGCACTGCGCCAACGCGCTCACTGTCGCGGACTGGCTGGAGCGGCATCCGAAGGTGGCCTGGGTCTCCTATGCGGGCCTCCTGTCCAGCCCGTTCCACGCGCTGGCGCAGCGATACCTGCCGCGCGGGGCCGGGGCGGTGTTCACCTTCGGTCTCAAGGGCGGCTACGAGGCCGGGATCGCTGTGGTGGAGTCCGTGCAGCTGTTCAGCCACCTCGCCAATATCGGCGATTGCCGGTCGCTGATCATCCACCCCGCCTCGACCACGCACCGCCAGCTGACGCCCGAGCAGCTGGCCGCGGCCGGCGCGGGACCCGAAGTGGTGCGGCTGTCAATCGGCCTGGAGAGCGTCGCCGACATCATCGCCGACCTGGAGCAGGCGCTGGCACAGCTGCCCTGACACACCGCCCGTGGTGCGTGCCGGCCGCGCGCGGCATACGGGGCGTGCTGGGCGATGCCCACCGAGATCGAGAACCGCCAGACATGAGGCAAGCACCGCCGGCCCTCGACCCAGAGGCTTATGTGAGGTCCCTCGAAGGCTGGCGCCTGCGATGCGTCACCGTGCTGCGCGAAGCGGTTCGCAAGGCCGGCGCCTTCGTCGAAGTCATCAAGTGGGGCCATCTGGTCTATCGCGCGCACGGTCCGGCAATCCTGATCAGGGCCGAGGAGCAGCGTGTGCTGCTCGGCTTCTGGCGCGGCCAGCGCCTGCGCACGATCGAGCCGCGGCTGAAGCCGGGCGGACGCTACGAGATGGCGACGATCGAGATCCGCGACGGCACAGTCATCAAGGGCAGCACCGTCACGCGGCTCGCGCGCGAGGCCATCCGGCTGAACAGGACCCTGGGCGATCCGACCGGAACGTCATGACGCAGCCGGATGCTCACCGAGAAAGTGGCTACGCCGGCGGCGCGATCCCCGCCTGCCTCGTCCTGCGTCAGAGCGTCGCGTCCACATCCAGCGCGTAGCCGGCCGCACGCACGGTGCGCACCACGTCCACCTCCTCGGCGCCGTTCAGGCTCTTGCGCAGCCGGCGGATGTGGACGTCAACCGTGCGCGGCTCGACATGGATGTCCGGTCCCCACACCGCATCAAGCAGTTCCTCGCGCGAGAACACGCGCCCCGGATGCTGCATGAAGAACTCGAGCAGGCGGAACTCGGTCGGGCCCAGATGGACGTTGCGGCCGTTGCGGCTGACGCGATGCGCCGCGAGGTCCATCGTGATGTCATGGTACTTCAGCGTCCCCTTTGCCGGCGCCGCGCCCGACCTGCGCAGGAGCGCGCGGATGCGCGCAAGCAGCAGATCGATCGAGAACGGCTTGGTGATGTAGTCGTCGGCGCCGGTGTTCAGGCCACGCACGCTGTCGGCCTCCTCGGCGCGGGCGGTGACCATGATGATCGGCAGGTCGCGTGTCCCGGGGCGGCGGCGGATCTGGCGGCACACCTCGATCCCCGACATCGCCGGCAGCATCCAGTCGAGCAGCACGAGGTCCGGCCTCGCTTCGGCGATCTTGGTGATCGCCTCCTGCCCGTCCGCCGCCTCGTCGACCCGGAAGCCCTGGCGCTCAAGGTTGTAGCGCAGCATCGTCACCAGCGGCGCCTCGTCCTCGACGATGAGGATCAGCGGCTTCAGCATGCTGGAAATCCCTTCCGGCATTCCCGTACTCCGTTGCCCCTCACGCGCCCGCAGGCGGCTCGACGATGGCGAAGGGCGACTCGTCATGCTTCGGCCGCTCGCCCTCGATCTCCTCGCCGAGCACGATGAAGCGGATCGTCTCGGCGACATTGGTCGCGTGATCGCCGATCCGTTCGATGTTCTTCGCGACGAACAGCAGATGCGCGCAGGGCGTGATGTTGCGCGGATCCTCCATCATGTACGTCAGCAGGTTGCGGAACACTGCGTTGTAGGCCTCGTCAACCTGCTCGTCGCGCTCCCACACGTCCCGCGCCTTGTCCGGATCGCTCGATGAGAACGCGTCGAGCGTGTCCTTCAGCATCTCCTGAACGATCCGGCTCATGCGCTGGATCGGTCCGACACTGACCACCGGCGGCAGCTGCGACAGCACGATCACGCGCTTGGCGATGTTCGCCGCGTAGTCGCCGATCCGTTCGAGATCAAGCGCCATCCGGATCGAGCCTACGATCAGCCGCAGGTCGTTCGCCATCGGCTGACGCAGCGCGAGCAGCCGGACCGCCTGATCCTCCACGGAACGCTGAAGCGTATCCACCTCCACGTCGCGCTGCACGATCACGGAGGCGGCGGCAGCGTCGCGGCGGACCATCGCGTTGGTCGCCTCCGCAAGCGCGCTCTCGACGATCCCGCCGATCCGCATCAGCGTATCGCGCAGCCGGCTGAGCTGCTCGTCATAGGCCTTGACGGTATGAGCTGGCATTCCCTCGTTCTCCGCGCCGGTCAGCCGAAGCGGCCGGTGATGTAGTCCTGCGTGCGCGACACCTTGGGTCGCGTGAACATCGTGTCGGTATCGCCGTACTCGATCAGGCGGCCGAGATACATGAACGCGGTGTTCTGCGAGACACGCGCAGCCTGCTGCATGTTGTGCGTGACGATGACGATGCTGTAGTAGCCCTTCAGCTCGTCGATCAGTTCTTCGATCTTGGCCGTGGCGATCGGGTCGAGCGCCGAACAGGGCTCGTCCATGAGCAGCACCTCCGGGTCAGCGGCGACCGCGCGGGCGATGCAGAGCCGCTGCTGCTGACCACCGGAGAGGCCGAGCGCGCTCTCCTTCAGCCGATCCTTCGCCTCGTTCCAGAGTGCTGCCGAGCGGAGCGCGCGCTCACAGGTCTCGTCCAGCACCGCACGGCTGGACACGCCATCGACGCGCAGCGGATAGACCACGTTGTCGTAGATCGACATCGCGAAGGGATTGGGCTTCTGGAACACCATGCCCATGCGCTTGCGGAGCGCGATCACATCAACCCCGGAGCCGTAGATGTTGCCGCCATCGACCGTGATCTCGCCCTCGATGCGCAGCTCATCGATCAGGTCGTTCATGCGGTTGAGGCAGCGCAGCAGCGTGGACTTGCCGCAGCCCGACGGACCGATCAGCGCAGTCACCAGTCCCTTCTGGAACGCCATGGTGATGTCGTAGAGCGCCTGGCTGCGCCCATACCAGAGGTCGAAGTTCTTCACCTCGAGCGCGACACCCCCATCGCCCTCCTTCACATGGTACGCGGTCGGTTCGAAGGTGCGCGTGGGGGCGACGGCTTCGGAGACGGTGGCCGACATGGGAGACTCCGGGGTCAGAACTGGCCTGACGCGTATCTGCGCTTCAGGCGATTGCGGATGTAGATCGCCGTCGCGTTCATGACGATGATCAGCATGATGAGCAGCAGGGTCGTGACGAACACCATCGGCTTGCCAGCCTCGGAGTTCCTGGACTGGAAGCCGACATCGAAGATGTGGAACCCGAGATGCATGAAGCTGCGCTCGACGTGCACGAACGGGAAGAAGCCGTCGAACGGCAGCGCCGGCGCGAGCTTCACGACACCCACCAGCATCAGCGGTGCCACCTCGCCCGCCCCGCGCGCCATGGCGAGGATCAGGCCGGTCATGATGCCGGGCAGGGCCTTGGGCAGCACGACATAGCGGATGGTCTGCCACTTCGAGGCGCCACAGGCGAACGACCCCTCGCGCATCGAGCGCGGCACGGCCGCGAGCGCCTCCTCCGACGCGACGATCACCACCGGGACCGTCAGCAGGGCTAGCGTGAGCGACGACCAGAGGATGCCGCCCGTGCCGAAGGTCGGCGTGGGCAATCGTTCTGGGAAGAACAATCCGTCGATCGTGGTGCCCATGGTGTAGGCAAAGAAGCCGAGTCCGAACACGCCATAGACGATCGACGGGACGCCGGCGAGGTTGTTCACTGCGATCCGCACCGCGGAGACGATTCTGCCCTGTTTGGCGTACTCCCGCAGGTACAGCGCGGTGATCACGCCGAAGGGCGCGACCACGACCACCATGATCAGGGTCATGGTGACGGTTCCAAAGATTGCCGGCAGCACGCCGCCTTCCATGTTCGCTTCGCGCGGCTCGCTGCTGAGGAATTCGCCCCAGCGCGAGAGATAGATGCCAAGCTTCTCCGAGAACCCGACCATGTTCGCCGGATAGAACCGAACGATCTGGCTGAACTCGGTCTCTTTCGTACGTCCGTTGATCTCCTCCAGCACGACGCGGTTGCGCCGATCCACGGCGCGGATCTCCTCCACCCGTTCCTGAAGTCGATCGAACTCAGACTGGAGTGCCGCCATGTTCTCGGCCGCGCGCGCGGCCGCCGCCTGCGTCTGAGGCGAATCGACACCATAGCGCAGCTCCGCCCGCCGGATCGCAAGCCGCTCACGCTCCATCCGGTAGTTCACCACGCCAATGTCACCGCGCTCGATTCTGCGGATCTCCTCGAACCTGCGCCGACCATCGCGTTGCGCTCGCTCGATGGTTGCAAACGGCACATCGCCGAGCGCGACGCGGCGGTCGTCGATGACGACCGCAGCGATCCGACCCACGAACCGGCCCCACTCCTGGCGCTCGAACAGGAAGAACTCGTCCGGATACGTGATATCCACCTTCTCGAAGTCCGAGACCCAGCGGAAGTCGTTGCCGTAGAGATCGAAGTTCGCGGTCCGGTACAGCACCCGGTCGGAGAACCCACCATTGGCCTCGACAAAGGCGCGCTGGTCGTCCGACAGGTTGGCCAGGATGTTCTCACCCGGACGGTAGCGACCCTCTCGGAACGGCTCACCGGCGATCACCGAGCCATCAACAAGCTGCACCTGCACGATCGGCTTGGGCCAGAACGTCGTCATCCCGTTCCAGACGATCATGCCGAGGAAGGCGCTGATCAGGATGATGCCGAGGGCGAGCGCACCGCCAAGACCCCAGAGAGCGGGCTCACCCACCGCTGAGAGGTCCCCCACGATCCGGCGGACCCGGCGCGGCTGAGGCTTCCGCTCGGGGGTGGCAGGGGCTGTCGGCGTGCGGGTGCCCGGCCCGCGATCGACGATGTCGTCCATCGGTCCTGTCCCCAATCAGAGCTGGAACGCGCGCTTGCGGAAGCGCTGGCGTATCAGTTCGGCGAAGGTGTTGATGATGAAGGTCATCACGAACAGCGTCAGCGCCGCGAGGAACAGCACGCGGTAGTTGGTCTCGTCCTTGACCGCCTCGGGCAGCTCGATCGCGATATTGGCCGACAGGGTGCGCAGCCCCGAGAAGATGTTCCACTCCATGATCGGCGTGTTGCCCGCTGCCATGACCACGATCATGGTCTCGCCGACGGCGCGCCCCATGCCGATCATGCTCGCCGAGAACACACCCGAAGCCGCGGTCGGCAGGATCACCCACATCGCCGTCTGCCAGGGTGTGGCCCCGCAGGCGAGCGAGGCCGCGCGCAGATGGGACGGGACCGAATTGAGCGCGTCCTCGGCCAGGGTGTAGATATTCGGGATCACCGCAAAGCCCATGATGAAGCCGACCACCAGCGCATTGCGTTGCGCGTAGGTATCGACGATGCCGCCGCGCGGATCGAAACCGATCAGTGTGAGCAGGCTCGCGAACAGCCACGACGCGATCAGCGAGGCAACCGCCAGCACAGCCCACTTCGCGAACAGCAGCCGCCCGGCCTGCGGCCGCGCGCTCGCGCGAACCCGCTCGCGCAGGTGATGCCCGGCGAAGCGCTTGAACGCCATGCCCGTCAGCACCGCCCAGAGCGGCCAGAGCAGGAGGGTCATGAACGGCGTTCCGGTTCCAAAATCGCCGTTCACCCAGGCCTTGAAGTCGCCCGCGAAGAGGACCGCCTCGAACAGGGGACCCACCTGGTAGGCGAGCCACGCCGTCACCGCGATGACCACACCCATGAGCGTGAACTTCGGAATGCCATCGTAGCGGAGTGCAAGATGCGTCGGCAGCATCTGCCAGAAATGCGCGCCGAGCAGCAGCCCCAGTGGCACCGCGATGAAGGCAAGCAGGACTGCCGCGATCCACTCCTCGACAAAGGGCGCGAGCACCAGCGCGGCGACGAAGCCGAGCACCACCGTCGGCAAGCTCTCCATCATCTCCATCACCGGCTTGACGGTCGCGCGGACGCCGCGATGCAGGAACTCCGAGGTGTAGATCGCGCCCATCAGCGCGATCGGCAGCCCGAACAGCATCGCGTAGAAGGTCGCCTTCAACGTGCCGAAGATCAGCGGGACCAGCGAGAACTTCGATTCGAAGGTGTCGGTGCCGGCGGTGGACTGCCACGTGAACCCGGGCGCGTCGTAGCCCTCGTACCAGACGCGGCCGAACAGCACGCTCCAGGTGATCTCGCGGTGCGGCTCATGCACGGTCCAGGAATCGACCATGCCGCGATCATCCACTTTCAGGATGCCGTCGCCGCGGGGATAGATCATCGCCTGCGACGTCGTCGCCGCATCGCCGGAACGGGCGAAACGGAACGGCACCTGATCGCTGGTTGAGTGCCGATACCACACGCGCCCCTCGGCATCCGTCGTGGCGAATGACTTGTCACGCTGGCCGGCGGTGATGTCGATGATGGCTGCCGGCTGGGGCTCGTGCACGCGCGCGCGCACCAGCTCGAACCCATCCATCGTCTCGACGGCGGGCCGCTGCAGGCGGAAGAACGCATCCACCGCGCCGTTCGAGCCGCCGACGATCAGCGTCTGCTCGCCGTTCAGGAACGCGATCGCCGTCACCGCGATGCCGTCCGGAAACACGCGCCGCCGTTCCGCCAGCACGGGACGGGCCGGATCACGCAGGTCGTAGCGGTAGATGAAGCCGTCGCGCGACGAGATGATCACCCGGTCGGCCGAGGTCGAGAGCAAGACGGCAGTGACCACCGTGCCCTCCGGCAGTCCCGGGAGTTCGGTGGTCGTGGTGCGCACACGTTCCGCGCCGGTGAGGAGGTTCACCTGAACCACCGAACGGCTCAGCCGGGCGATGCCGGCGCCGTCGACCGTGACGAAGGCGATCGTCGGTCGCTCGACGGTGCCACCCACGCGGTAGTCGAGCGCAACAATCGGGCGCTCGGAGATGCGGATCGGCTCCGCGATGGTCGTGACCGCCGTGATGGTGCGGAAGTCGCCGGTCTGGACGGGGCTGTAGATCACCTCGCCGGAGAGGAAATCACGGTCGTTCAGCCGCACCAGATCGGCGGGCGCGTTGCGCCTCTGCACGGTGCCGACGTCGAACCCGATCCGCGCGAACCGCACCGTTCCGTCGCTGAATCCGAACGCGACGCGGTCGCGCTCCAGCGTCCCGCCGACCGCGGTGGCCGATTGACCTGCGAGATCGAGCGAATCCTCGCGGATCGGCCGCCCGGTCTCGATGTGGAACGTCGTGACGCGCCCATCCGCACCAACGCGCGTGGCGAGCGACTGGAATTCGTCGGCGTTCAGCCAGGCGAGCGGCTTCGGCTCGATCTGGTGCCGGACCTGGCGGATCTGTTCCCCGCCCTGGAACAGCGGCACGGCGACCTGGAACAGGAACACCATGATCCCGAACACGGCGACAATGACCAGCAGCCCACCAACGCTGATCACCCCTCTGGCGATCCGTTCACCGTAGATGACGGACGCACGGGTCTCCTTCGACCGCTCGACGATGCGTGCGGTGCGCCGTACTGCCGCATTCTCTCCCGCCGTATGGCGCGCCGACGCGGCTGGGATGTCATCCATGGTCCGCCCCCTCGCGGTTACCATACCCGCATCAGGACCGGGGCGGATGGCCGCCCCGGTCCATGGTCAACGCCCGCTACTCGGCGAGGCCGAAGGTCTTCAGATCAGCCTGGCCAAGCCGCCAGGTCACCGGGAAGAAGCCGGCCCGAAGCACGGCCTGCTGCCCCTCCTTCGAGTACACGAAGCGGATGAACTCGGCGCGCAGCGGCTCGAGCGGCTGGTTCGGATTCTTGTTCACGTAGATGTAGAGGAAGCGCGCGATCGGATAGTCGCCGCCCGCCGCCGCCTCGGCGGTCGGCCCATAGCAGTTGCCGTCCTGGCCGCGGATCTGCACGGCCTTCACGTCGGCGGTGGCGTAGCCCACACCCGAGTAGCCGATACCGGCGATGTCGGAAGCGACCCCCTGGATCACGGTCGAGGAGCCGGGCTGCTCACGAACCTCGGGCCGGTAGTCGCCGCCGAACAGCGCGACGTCCTTGAAGTAGCCGTAGGTGCCCGAGGCCGAGTTGCGGCCGTAGAGGGCAATCGGCCTGTTGGCCCACTCGCCGGTCAGACCCGCCTGGCCCCAGGTGTTGATCGCGGCATCGGCACCGCCCCGCCGGGTCGAGGAGAAGATCGCGTCGACCTGCTGCAGCGAGAGGCACTCGACCGGGTTGTCCTTGTGCACGAACACGCCGAGCGCATCGATTGCGCCGCGGATCGGCGTCGGCGGATAGCCGTAGCGCCCCTCGAAATTCTGGATCTCGGTGCCGCGCATCGGCCGGGACATCGGGCCGAACTGCGCGGTGCCCTGCACCAGCGCGGGCGGCGCGGTGCCCGACCCGGCACCCTGGATCTGGATCGAGACGTTCGGGTAGGCGGTGCGGAAGCCCTCGGCCCAAAGCGTCATCAGGTTGTTCAGCGTGTCCGACCCGATCGAGGTCAGGCTGCCGGACACGCCGGAGCCGGGCCGATAGGCGGGCAGGTTCGGGTCGAGCTGGATGGCCTGGGCCATCGCGTCGGTCGTCAGCGCGACGGCTGCCACGCCGGCAAGCATCATTCTCTTCACGGTTGAGATCCTCCATCCCCGGTTGGTGTCCGGTGCCGGGTGCGGCAGCGCGCAAACCGAGCGGGTCCGCTCCCCGGTCGCCGAGGCGGACCCTAGGCAGGTTCAGAGACTCCTCGATTGCAGAACGATGAAGCTTTGATGACAACGCCATCCGCCAGTCGTCGGGACGACCGGACGAAGTTGTCCACAGGCTGATCCGGTGATCGGCCTGACGTGAGAGGCGGGCAAGACCGGGTCGTGGCATGGTCGGAGCGGCGGGATTCGAACCCACGACCCCCAGTCCCCCAGAACCGGGATTAAGAAAACAGCGCAACCCGTTGTTGCGCAACAAGCCCCGGAAATAGGGTACGCGAGCCTCCC
The DNA here is from genome assembly GCF_051860475.1 of Elioraea sp. Lineage (NCBI taxonomy): Bacteria > Pseudomonadati > Pseudomonadota > Alphaproteobacteria > Acetobacterales > Elioraeaceae > Elioraea > Elioraea sp. Next base: position 18,859 of record NZ_JBHYDW010000051.1, read on the forward strand.
ATGACGGCCCGGGATTCTGCAACCCGGAGAGACCGTCATCATGCTCGACATCTACGCCAACCACCCCGACCGCCTGATCCTGACCGCCGAGGCCGATGCGCGTGAGGCGCTGGCGGAGCTCAAGGCCGCCAGGGACGCGGGGGGTACGGCCGATGAGCTGCTGGACGCCCTGTGCGACCGGCAGCAGGCCGCCGATGACGTCGTGTTCGCGACCAAGCCCGTGACGCTCGCCGGCGCGGCGGCGGTGCTGCGGCGGGTGCTGTGTCCCCAGGTGGGCATGGGCTCGGGGGAAGTCTGCGCCGCCGAGTGGAGGGGAGCCGTGGGGAACGTCGCCGAGTTCCTCGAGGCCGAGGCCGGCGCGCGGTTCTGGGCTGACAAGGTGCGGCCGCTGTCCGTCCCGCTGCATCGGCTCGGCGATGCGCTCGACAACCTGGTCGCGGCGAGTCAGGCACTTGAGCTGGCGGTGGATGGGATCGCCGCTGCGGATTACGACACGCGCGCGCACGGCGTGGTCGCGCTGGCGTGCCATCTTACAACGATGGCCGAGGCGATCGCCGCGGTGGTCGGTGACCGGTCTCCGCGATGGGATGTTGATCGGGCGCGGCTGAACGTCATGGAGGGGCCGGAGGACGAGGCCGAGGGCGAGGCGGCGGCGGGGGATGTGGCATGATCGGGGTCATGGTGTCGCGCCCGCCGCCCGCCGCCTGGGGCCTAGAGCCCCTGCCCTACCAAGTGCCGATGCCGGAGGCCGACGCGCGGGCGATCGCCGGGGCCGTGGGGCTCCCGCTCAAGGTATCCGCCGCCGAGCTCGGCGCCGCGCTGGTGGATGTGGCCAACGCCTGGTGGAGGATGTGCCGCTTGATCCCGCTCGACGCGCCGATGCCCGGCGCGCCGCCGTCGGAGCGGGCGGCGTACTGCCGCGGTGTGGCGAAGGCCGCGGAGGCGCTGCTTCTGGCCCTGGGGGCCAACGTGACCCACATACCCGTCAGCGCACAGCACAGTGCCGACGGTCGCTTGCTCGGCCCGCAGATCGATCCCTTTAGCGCCTTGGCAGACGGGATCGAGAACCTGGCCGGGCCGCGCGTCGCCGCCCCCGATGTAGAGGATGCGCTGTGGCGGCGGGAGGCTGAGGTCGAGCTGCACTACGCGCCGCTGCTCGCGGCCGGGCTCGCGCAGCCCCGGCCGGCCCGCTGCGGCCTGCCGGAGGCGGTCGGGGTCGATGAAGAGGTACTCAAGGTCGCGGTCGCCGGCGTGGCGCTGCTGCGCGCGCGGGCGCTGATCAGCGCCGACGCCTATGACTCGCGCGCGAGTTTCGGCGGGCGAAAGAGCAGCGGGGCGCGGCTTCATGCGTTCGCGCGCGCGGCGCGCGTGTTCGAGTGGGCCTTCGGAGTCGAATCCTGGAGCGCACCGAAGCGGGGGTGGCAGCTCCAGCCCTATGAGTGCATGGCGGCGCTCTTCGTCGCGCTGGCGGGCTGGATGGCGCGCAGCGCGGGCGCCGAGACCTTGGCGAAGTTCCGCGCCGATGGTCCACGGGACGTGAGTCTGAACACGGCCCGGCGGCTCGCGATAGAGCTCCGCAAAGTCATGGCGCGGCCACCGGCGCGCGCACGCAGAAACCTCCCCGGAGCCGGGGAGGTTTCTGCGACTAAATCAGTGGTGAAAAGGCGCGGGCGCCGTCCTTAAGAGAGAGCTCCCTTGAAGGAGCTCGCCATGACCGCTGATCGCCCTGCCGTCCCGCCGCCCGGTAGTGCCGCCATCTTCCCGCTCCCCGTCCTGACGGCAGCGGGCGGCGCGCCGGAGCTCGCCGGTTTGATCCTTCATGGTGACGGCCGGGTCACGATCGCGCACCGCGGCGCCGGCTTGGCTGTTCGCCTCGGGCCGGACGATGCAGCCCAGCTCGGCATGATGTTGCTCGCGCTCTCGGGCGAACTCGCGGCGCGCCGGCGCGAGGCGGCCGAGGCGGCCGGCGCCGATCTGGCGCGCATTGTCCACGAGGCTGGCAATGGCTGACGCAGCCCTCGCCGCGGCGCTGCGCCACCGCCGCGCGCCAGCGGCGCCGCGCAGCCTCGACAAAGAGGGGCGCACGGTCGAGGTGACCGCGTCCAGCTTCGCCGCCGTCGCGCGCGACGGGGTCCGCCCTGACGCCAGCTTCGGCCGGTGGATCGAGCGCCTCGATCCAGGCGGACTTGCGCTCGCCGCCTCCCTGCCGGTGCTGGCGGATCACCAAAACGACACCACCGGCCTGATCGGCACGGTCGAGAGCACGCGCGTCGCCGACGGCAAGTTGCACGCGAAGGTGCGCTTTGCCAACGTTCCCCGTGCGGATGAAATCCTGAACCTGATCGAGGGCGGCGCGCTGAGCGGTGTTTCGCTCGGCTACACGGTCGAGGTCTATCAGCACACGGGCGAGCGCAACGGCGCCCCCGTCTTCACGGCCACGCAATGGACCGTGCGCGAATTGAGTTTCGTTCCCATCCCGGCCGACCCCGAGGCGCGCGTGCGCTCGGCCGATCCCGTCCCCGCGCCGAGAGAGGAGGGCGCAATGCCCGACACGATCATGCCGAACCCGCCCGCCTCGGGCACTGACGACCAGACCCGCGCCGAGCGCGGACGCATCACGGCGATCGACCAAGTGGTGTCGCGCGTTGCGGACTCGATCGTCGAGCGTGCCGTCGCCGAGGAACTGCGCACGCGCGCGGTCAAGGACGGCCTGACCGCCGAGCAGTTCAGTGCCGCCGTGCTGGAGGCCGCGATCGAGAAGGGGAAGACGATGACGCGCCGGACCCCGCAGCCGGTGCAGCAGATCGGCGAGTCCGGCGCCGATCCGGCCGTGATCCGCACGCGCATGGCCGAGGCGTTGCAGGCGCGCGTGACCGGGGGCGCCGTTTCGGAGTCGGCGCGCGAGTTCCGCGGCATGTCGCTGGCCGCCATGGCGGCGGAACTGCTCGAAGCGCGCGGCGAGCGCGTCGCGCGGAACGCGGCGCCGTCCACGATCATCACCCGCGCGTTGACGACCTCCGACTTCCCGCTCCTGCTCCAGGAGACGGCGGCACGCGAGCTTCAGAACCGCCTGGAGGTCGCGCCGGGCGCGGCGCGCATGGTGTGCGCGATGCGCGAGGCGCGGGACTTCAGGCCGGGCAAGTTTTTGCAAGCGGCCGGACCGACCGACCTGCACCACTTGCCGGAGGGTGCTGAGATCCAACACGCCCCGCCGCACGAGCGTGGCGAGAGCTACCAGGTCGCGACCTGGGCGCGGAACCTGTGGTTCACGCGGCAGGCCCTGGTGAATGACGACCTCGGCGCGTTCGATCAGGTGCGCCTGTTCGCCGGTGCGGTGGTGGCGACCGAGGCGGCCGAGTTCGTGAGGATGTTCGCGACGAACGGCGGCGGCTGGGGGCCGACGCTCACCGACGGCGACCCGCTGTTCCACACGAATCACCTGAATGTCGGGTCGGGTGCCGTGGGGACCGCCGGCATCTCGGCCGGGCGCATCGTCATGCGCGGGCAGAAGGACGCGGCGGGGAATCTGATCGCGCCGGAGCCGCGTATCATCCTGACCGGGCCGGCAGGCGAGACCGCGGCCGAGCAGGCGCTCAACGAGATCGCGACCGTCAGCACGGACGAGAGCAACCGGCCGGTGTTCGCGGGCCGGCTTCGCCTTGCCGTCGAGCCGCGCCTTGCCGGGGCGCCGTGGTTCCTGTTCGGGGACCCGGCCGTGGCGCCCGTGATCGCGATGGTGACGCTCCTGGGCTCCGGCGGGTTGCCCGTCATCACCCAGCACGACCAGGCCAACCGCGATGGGCTCGTGTTCAAGTTGGTGCACGACTTCACCTTCGCGCCGATGAGCTTCGTCGGCGCCGTGCGGCTGACCGGAAGCTGACGGGATCGTGGCGGCGACCGCGATGAGGGCATTCTCAGCAGCCCATCGCCCGGACAAGACGGGTCGTGTCCGCAACAACCCCGTCAGCCCGCGGTGCGGAACATTCTCCCACCGACACGCGGCGGGCACCGGCGGGGCGGGGAGCGCTACTCCCGCCCCGCTGCTTCCGCGTAAGGAACCATGGGGCGAACGGCCGTTGACTGAGCATGAGCGAATCGAAGAACTCATGTTGTTCGAAGGCCCGGCGCTGCGACACCAGCTCGGCGATCGCGGTGTGCGGCGCATGCTCTACGACGCGCGGATGCCGAGGCCCGGCGGGTGGCCGCCGATGGTCACGGTCTGGCGCGGCGGTCTGTGAACGCGCCCGAGATGCTCGCGCGCGGGCTCTCGTGGACGATGAAGCGTGGCTGCGCGGCGAAGTACGCGCAGCGGCTGCCCGATGATCCCCGCGGCGAGGGCGAACCCGTCTTGATCGCGGCGGAGATCCGGCGCGAGCGCGTGCTGTTCTTCTCCGACGGCCACTTCGAGGCGGAGGTGATCTTCGCCGGCCGGCCGCGCAACGTGCGCGTCGACGGCGATCCCGCAGCGTGGCGCGCCTGGTTCCAGGAGTGGCGCGCGGCGGTCAGCGACGAGTGGATGCGCCTGCTCGGCTGCGCGCGCTGGCCGAGCCCGGCCCAACGACGACTGCTCGCGATGAAAGCTCAGGAGCTCGGGCTGTCCGCGCTCCTGCCCGCGCATCTGCGCGTTCCCCCCGCCGCTCCCCCGAAATGAAACGCCCCCGCCGGTGCGAACGGCGGGGGCGCGAAAGCGAAAAGGCAACAGACATGCTCCGTGTAACCGAGCTCTACCCCCACGATCAAGTCCTGGATGCGGCGGCGATCGCGCTCTTCCTGCTCGGCCGCACCATCGCCGATGACGGCGGCGGCGTGCCGCTGCTCGCCGCCGCGACCCTGCTCGCGACCCTGCCCCCGGTGCACCCTGATCGCGATCGCGCGCGCCGGCGCTTCGCCGCGGCGCTCGCGCGCATGAACGGGCGGGACTGGAACCGCCTGGCCACGCGCGCGGACATGCTGGCGGACTTGCGCGCGCGCATCGCGGGGGCGGCGCGATGATCGCCCGCAACCCGATCGACTGGCGCGCCGGCCATCACCTGGCGCTGGACTCCCTGCCGCGATGGGCGCCCGAGACGCTCGGGCGCCGGCTGGCGTGGTTTCCGCCTGGGGTCTGCCGATGGTGGCCCTCGCCCGCGGATGGCGTGCACGTGTTCGCGGGCGGGCCGCGCTGCATCGTGCTCGGCGACTGGTCGGGGCGGTGGCGGTTCGGCGACACCTGGGGCTGCGACCTGATCGAGCTGATCGCCGAGCTGCGCCGGTGCCGACCGGGCCAGGCGCTCGCCTATGTCTGCCGCTGGGCCGGGGTGCCCGACCTGCCGCGCGTGCGCGACCAGCACCAGAGGCGCGCGGCATGAGCGACCTGCCCCCGCCCGACCCCCTCGATGGTGCCTTCCCCGCTGACGAGCCCGCCCCCGCCGCGTTCGACATGCGGTCGGAGAAGTTGCGCGAGCTCGCCCGGCTTGACCTGGTGGCGTACTACCAGGGGCGCGCCGGGGCGGCGAAGGAGATCGGCGTACCGCCCGCGGCACTCGACAAGCTGGTGGCGCGGCTGCGCAAGGATGACGCCCCGCGTGTGCGCGCCGAGGGCGACAAGGCCGCCGATCTGCTGCTTGAGATCGTGGTGCAGGCCGGCATCGAGATGTGGCCCGATGAAGACGGGGAGGCTTACGCCACGATCCCCGTCTACGGGCACCGCGAACACCACCCGCTGCGCTCGCGCGCGTTCAAGGCATGGGCGCTGCGGCTGTACGCGCGGGCGGCGCGGCGCGCTTTGCAGGACGGCACCGAGGTCCCGGGCTCGGTCTCGCCCGACACGCTCGCCGCGGCGCTGCTGACGCTGGAAGCGATGGCGATGGACGCGCCGGCGCGGCGGCCGGCCGTGCGCTCGGCCTGGGGGCCGGACAACTGCATCTACATCGACCTCGGCACGCCGGACTGGACGGTGGCGAAGGTGACGGCGCGCGGCTGGTCGGTGCAGGCGAGGTGCCCGGTTCCGTTCATCCGCCCGCCGGGGCTGCGCGCCCTGCCGGCGCCGGTGAAGAAGGGCGCGATCGGGGACCTGCGCGAGCTGGTCAACCTGCCGGGCGAGGGCGGCGACGACGCCCGCTTCATGCTGTTCGTCTCGGCGATGGTGGGGGCGCTCTGGCCCTCCGGGCCGTACCCCGTGCTGGTCGTGCTCGGCGAGGCCGGCGGCGGCAAGACGACCTTGTGCACGCTGTTCCGGCGGCTGACCGACCCGAATCGCGCCGAGCTGCGCTCGCCGCCGAAGGACGAGGCGGACCTGTTGCACGCGGCCGTCAATGGACGGGTGGTCGCGATCGAGAACGTCAGCCGCCTCTCGCCCGAGATGTCCGACATGTTGTGCCGCATCAGCACCGGCGCGGGCTTCGGCAAGCGCCGCCTCTATACCGATGGCGAGGAGTATTTGATCGAGGTGTGCAACCCCGTCGTGATCAACGGCGTGGATGTTGGGCCGTTGCGCGGCGACATGGTGTCGCGAGCGGTGATCCTGAGCCTGCCCCCGCTTGCCGCACACGACCAGGCGTCGCGGATCGAGTCCGACTTCACGGCCGTCGCGGGCTCGGTGTTCGGGGCGCTGCTGAGCGGGCTGGCGGCGGCACTCAGGAACCGCAAGGCGATCCAGAGCAAGGGCTATCCCCTGCCCCGCATGGCGGACTTCGCGGTGACGGCGATGGCCGCGGCCGAGGCGTTCGGCTGGTCGCCCGAGAACGTGCTGACGGCGCTGAACGCGAACCGGGCGGCGGCGGTGGAAGAGGTGATCGAGGCCGATCACGTCGGGTCGCTGCTGCGCCGGCTGGCCGAGGGCAGCGATCCCGAGACGCGGGAGGAGAACCAGGCGCGGGCGCGGCGGGGCGATCCGGTGTGGACGGGCACCGCGGCCGAGCTGCTGGACCGCTTGAACACCATGGCGCCCGAGGTGTGGCGCCGGGCGCGCGGGTGGCCGGCGGATGCGACGCGCCTGTCCGCTCGGATCACGCGGGTTGAGCCGGAGCTCCGCAAGATCGGGGTGGTGGTGGAACGGCGACGGGGTAGTGCCCGTGACCGTACCCGGACCCTTTCCCTGTTCTTTCGGCTTACAGCGTCCGCAGCGTCCGGAGCGTCCGACAATGAGGAATAGCAGGGCTTGCGGCGCCGGACGCTGGCTAGGTGCCAGCGTCCGCAGCGTCCGCGCCAGCGTCCAGCCGGGAGGGTCTGCTGTGGACGCTGGTGTAGGGGCAGCGTCGGTAGCGTCCGCGCAGTGTCCGTCATCTAACCCATTGAGCTCGCTCGCTTATGGACGCTACGGACGCTTCGGACGCTGGCGCGCCCCTACTCTCGGGGCGGCGCGAGAATCGCGCGCGCGGGTCCTTCCTGGCTGGGTCCGTATGCCGGTGACGAACGGGCGGGACAGTTCTAGTCGGGCTGGGGGCAGGATCGTTTACTACACCATGGGGCGGGGTGTTCTGTCATGACCG